>JAITKS010000265.1 GCA_031278315.1 Planctomycetaceae bacterium
TGTCGGATTCTTCACAATAATCGTGTCATAATATCCTGCCGCCCTTTCAGGGCTTCGGGGAGGGGGGACTTTTACCCGCCCCGCTGGGGCGGGCTATAATCCTGGTGCCCTTTCAGGGCAATTCTAGTTTTATACGTGAACGGTCACCTTTTTCGTTACAAAAAATAAAACCGAATTTTAAAGTACAATGAGTATATACTACGAAAAAATAAAAGTTCGTAAAAAATAACAATTGACGTGAACGTTTATAAAAAAACAGAGGCTGAAAACTGGAAACCGTATTGCCGGTGAAAAATTTTTATGGGGTGAATAAATATCCGCATAAAAACATATCATCGGCAACCGTGATTCCAGCTCTCAGTCCCCGTTTAAATCGGCTGTATGTGAACTAGTCGGTACTGCATGATCCGCAAGCCTTTTTAACGGCTTTTTTGGCGGCCTTCTTGGCGGCTTTCTTTACAGTCTTTTTGACTGCTACCGTCTTTTTGGCAGCTTTCTTTACGGTTTTTTTTGCAGCTTTCTTAACAGCCTTCTTTGCAGCTTTTTTAGCCATTTTCCTATCTCCTAAAAAGTTGAGAGTAAGACTCATTATAAGTTTAAGTTAGTCTCACTCGGTTAAACCGGACGCAAGCTCGTTCAACTCTGAACGATAAAAACTCACTGTTCCATGTTCATGTAACTGTCGAAATTATAAAAATATCAAATCACCTTAAAGCACAAACCGATAAAATCAATTTCGCACTAAAGAAATAATCCGATTAATTTTTTATGTACTTTCAATAACAGTTACGATGATTTTCCTTGCGGTATTTTTTGACTGTGCAATCCGTTTTCCCCGTACTTTTTGAGGTTTTTCTCCATCTCCTGAAAAATTGAAGAGCAAAACGTAATGTAACTTTGTCAAATTTTCCCGTTCAGTAAAATCGAATTGCAAGTCTGTTCAACGTTGAACAGATAACGCTTGCAATCCCCAATCTATGTACCATCGACATACTTCAAAACTCGTGCTGAAGTTTACTTCTCTGAATTAATTGACAATAAACTTTATCAATCAACTGTATCAAAAAAGCATCGACAACTTCAATTTCGTATCAAAATATATCGTTAAGGCTAAAGTAATTTTGTCAAACAAATTCTTGCTGCGTTAAATTCTTGCTGCAAAAATTTTATTTAACAACTTAAAATCAAATAAAATTGTCAATCATTGTCCGCTAAACATATACACACCGCACTATAAATTAGAACGATATGAATATAAAAACATAAAAACCTGTTTTCCAATTTTAAGTAAATTGGCGAATCAAAATCGAAAATTAAAGTGAGTGCAGGTTTACAATTCTCTTAAATAAAATACAAAATAAAAAATATTCTATACAAATATTCTATACAAAAACACGCTGTATAATTTTTGGCTCTTAAACGTAAAATGAATCATCTCAAGGAATAAATTATTAAAAGCAGATAAAAAATTAACGCAAATAACTTAAAATCATTACGCAACACAGACAGTATATACTGTATAGATAACAATACCCGCCACAGCCGGCAACACAACAAACACACTTTCGACCAAAAATAAATTGGCAAGTGCAGCCATCGGCTTTCAGGTTTCAGATAACCTTGCCTGCTGTAGGAACTCTTTTTGAAATTTGCGATAGTTAGACACCGAAACATTTCAATTAAATGTTTCATTCCAACTACGAAATAATATAAAAAACTATAATGATGTTTCGACATATTCAAAGTCGATCAAATCTCCATACAAACCCACCCTGGTTAAGGGAACAGTGAAGTGAAATATCAACTGCATAACATAAACAACATTCACCTCATTCACCCCGCACATCACATTATGAATCCGCATTGTTGAAATTTTTTTTGCGTCTTGTGTTATTCAACATTCATTTTTGACTCGTATTGACTCGTATTCTTTTGTTGTTTCTATTCAATCTTAACCTGACTAATTTCAATTTCAATATCTTTAAAAAATTATTCTTCGGCTGATAAGTTGCCGCTGTGATAAATTTCTAAATTTTCATAAATGAATTTTCGTCAGTCTTTGTTGATTGTCAATCGTATGGTTGAATTTTTTGTTTAGATTAAATAATTTTTTTACGAATTTTTTTTTGTACACGATGCCGAGTTTAATCTAAATCGATGTTGACTTCATTTGTGATTGTGAATAATCACTCGTGAAATTACTCATCAGCAATTATATTCAAACGTATGTTTTTGACATTCACAATCCATGTTCAATTTAATTGGTGCAAAAGAATAAACAATTTTTAAAATCGTACAAGGTGTATAATCGTCTTTTTTGAAAAAAAAATAAAAAAATTTTTTAAACATTCTGAAAAACAATTTCGAGTTTACGGTAATTTATCATTCATCTCTTTATAATTTTTTTGTGATACATTTTATTTTGAGCTATGAATTATTGTAACGATAAATAAATTTTATTTGTTGGTTGATTCAATTTATTCAAATCGTTTAAACCTTAAATTACTAGTATCTGAACGATTGATTAGTTAATTCCATATAATTTTGATATGCGAAAAAACCTAATAAAATTGCACCGAAAAACATACCGGCAGTCATACAAAAATATATACAAATTATTGCAGCTGCCATCGACAGTATAAGCGAATTTACAATTCCGTTTCGAGGTGAAAAAAATAAAAAAATTTTTCGCGATATTTGTCCGCCGTCGAGAGGATAGATCGGAATCAGATTAAAAATTCCCCAAATGATAGAAACAATCATTGTAAAATAAAGAAACTTTTCAACCAAAGATAACAAATTGAATCCTTCTTGCTGCGGTACATCTATCATGATCAACATACTGAATGCGATACCAGCTAAAACGAATCCAGCCAGACAACCGGCGGCACAAAGAAATATTTCGTACAATAATCCTTTTATGCCGTAATAGTGTCTTACGGGTGAATGAGGAATAGTTACGCCGCCGAATCCGTGCAATATAATATTCGATTCAACTCCAAACACATATCTGAATACGCAAGCATGACCAAGCTCATGCACTAAAATAGAAACTAATATCGCAGCGCACCACACGGCTAATTCCATCAACCATTGGCTAAGTGTTGTGATCCTTCTACTTGAAAAAAGAAATAATATCAATATCCAAAAAAAAGGATGTATTCGAATCTCAAAATCAAAAAACCTAAATTTAACGTCGTATTGACTAGGTGAAATACCAAACATAATAAATTTAATTTAAACTTTATTTACTTTGTTATCTAATATTGTTTTTCTTAATATATCAGCGGAATGCAAGCAATTTAATAATTTCAAACCGGCTCTGAAACGGCAGCAGTAAATAAAGACTCGATTATTAACAACAACAATAATAGCAACAACAATTATTGTTCCTTTTCCATCACATTGATTATGAGCTAATAATCCGATCGCCGCTTCAGGGCTGATTTGATCTTTAAAATTACTGCATATAAATATAACTATGACTGCAAAAATTCTACTGCTGATATATTACTAATTTTCTTATGATTTTCGGCGGTACAATTGTGTCAAAATTTACCGTTCCGATTACATTACATTTTATTTTCGATGAATTCGAGAATTGTATTTGCTGCGCGGTTTAGCGGTGATTCGAATTTATCGACTTCGCGTAGCAGTGCTGCTAACTGTCTTTTTTGTGTTGCCATAGCGTCGTGATTTGAGAGCCAATATACGATATATGCGGCAGCATCTTTTGATCGATCCGTTGCGGTTAAAAATTCAGGGAATAGCATCGAATCGCGATCTTTTTCCGACGGTTCGATTGGAATAGGAAATTCTGATTTATCGTAAAATATCGGTGTTTGAGTTAAATTTATATCTCGTTGTAAATCTATTGCAAGCAGGTTGACAAGTGTGATATATCGAGTCCGGCGGAAGAATCGTTGTATTTGCAGCGGGATTTTTCCTACTTTGTAATATATAACTGTTGGTTTGTTACAAGCTAAAATTTCAAGCGATACAGAACCTGATACAGCTAAGCAACAATCAGAAGCACGAATTAATTCAGTTGTACGGCCGACAATAATTGGGATTGTTAAATTGAGATCGCATAGCCGGTCGTGTATAATTTGTGCTTGAGTTTGATTGTATGCCGCAAATATCGGGTTGATATTCGGATGGACTTCTTTGATATATTCTACTGTTAAAATAAAATCGTCAAGGTTAGCTGAAACTTCTTGATTTCGTGAACCCGGCAGTAAAGTTATAATTGGTGCGTTACCGTATTTTTTATAAAACGCTTCGAGAAAGACTGTATCTGATTCTTTATTGGCGATTTCTTCAAAAAACGGATGTCCGATGAATACTGAATTGACGCCGTGTTGTTCGAACCATCGCTGTTCAAATTGCAGCGGAGTTAGAATCATATCGACGTTACGTTTCATCTTATGTATTCTCCAACTTGCCCAGCTCCAGATTTGGGGCGGCATAAAATAAAGAACGGGAATTTCATATTTTTTTGCTAATTTTGCAACGTGCCAATTGAATCCCGGATAATCGACTAGAATCACCGCATCGATTTTTTCGTGTGAAATATATTCTTTTGCTTTCTTCAGTAAATTTCTAAATTTAAAATATTGAGAGACTGCTTGAGACAGCCACATAACAGCGAATTTTGTTAAGTCAGCGATTAGTGTACAACCTGCAAGTTGCATATTTTCACCGCCGAAACCAACAAATTGTATTTCGGGTTGTTGGTCGTGTAATTTTTTTATCAAGGCTGCTGCGTGTATATCGCCGCTTGGGTCACCGGCTGAAAAAAATATTTTCATCGTTAATTTGTTTACTGTCGGCAGGCATAAATAATTAATGTAATTTATTGAATTGAAATTTTAAGTAATATATCAGTTTTTATTTTTTGTAACGAAAAAGGTAACCGTTCCCGCATAAAAATAAACCAGCATTGAAAGGGCGATCGGATATTGGTTCAATAATCGACGCAGCGGAACGGAACAATAATTGTTGTTTATAATCGTGTTTTTATTTCCTGCTGCCGTTTCAGGGTGATTTTAATGAAACATATTTAAAAACAAAAAACGAAATTCAACGTGTGATAAATATCTGTGATTTAAAAATTCCGCTGATCTATTACATATAATTTAATCGTAATTTGTTTAATTTTCATGTTAGATTTAAACGAGTCGAAAAGTATAACTGTAGATTAAACGAATACAACGCCTGATTAAATTGTTTTCACGTAATATTTCCGTGAGATATTTCCGTGAGATATACTCATTGTCCTTTAAAATTCGGTATTATTTTTTGTAACGAAAAAGGTGACCGTTCACGTATAAAACTAGAATCGCCCTGAAAGGGCTGGTAAGATTTAGGACGTATGCCGTAGGGGCGTATCGCATACGCCCTTTTGATCCGTAAGTTAAAACATACGGTTAATAAAGTGTCGTCCCCGCGGGACTTGAATATGTGATTGATAATTTAAAATTCGTAAACAACCAAAAAAACGAAAACAATTATTCCGCTGATATATTATAAGTCTATTTATCAACCGGATTCTTTTGGATATATTTTTCTTGTTCTAACTATTATTTTACCAACTAAACCTAATAACATTAAAAAAAGACCAGATACGATAATAACAATTCTTGCCGGCGGTAATTGAATATGTTCTTTCTGTTTTATTATTTCGCCACCATACGGACAAAATGGTTGTTTATTACCTTTTTTATCAATGATATAAACCATCTTTGCAGTTTCGTCAAAAATGAGATCATCTGTACTTAAACCGAGTCCTTTATATGTAAATATATCTTCTGGAATTTCGGCGTTTATTTTGGATTCAATAAGACTATACTTCATTTCAAATGTATAGTTTGAATTAGTAGAAATAAAATTTGATGGAATAAAAATACCATCTTGTTCTTTCCATGTCCATTGTTTATGTGTAACAACATAACCATCGCAAAGCTTCGAAACGCATTCGACAGGATTGAATCCGGATTTTTCAGAGTAAAAAATATCTAATGGTTTACATTTTTTTTCGGTTGGATACCATTGTTCTATCTTGTATAAAATATCATTACCGCTAACACATTTAAAGAGCAAATATTCCTGATTATAAGATTTTTTCTTTTTGTCATCGTTTCCGCGTAAATATTCAGCGGCACGTTTATAAAAATACCAAAAAGTATGCTCCTTGTCAGGATTCATTGGACAATAAAAAAAACGCGGATCACTTCTCTGTGAAAAAGGAGAACGTTTAAACATTCCGTAACGGTCATATACTAATTTTGAATTTATTCTATAATTCTTTAACTCTGGTTTTTCGCCGCTTGCATTTTGCAATTCTTGCAACTCTAATGTCTGATTTGGAATATAGATATTATTAAAGTTGATTCCATAAATAGGTTCACGTTTTAACCATTTAGATATATTACGGTAATATTCCCAATATTCATTTGTTACAAATCGCCAGTTAAGTTTATTATTTTGTGCGTCAAGAGAAAATGTAACTAAATTTTCGGATTTCGTTGCAATTGAAAAATCTTTATTTGCCTTTTGAGCTTCTGGCCAATAACTATGTTCATTAATTTTGTATTTTGCTTTCCATGTTTTTATTCTTTCATAATTCGCTTGTGCATTATGATAAATTAAATCTAGTATATCTGCCTTACTTTCAAGATCTGTTATTTCTGTCCACTTATCATCAGGAGGCATTATTGAGACAATTCGAGAAGGTAAAAGAGTTTGATCTTCAGCAATAACCGGTACTGTATATTCGGTCAAAAAATAAATTACATAAAAACAAATCATAACCATAAAATAGACTCTACTCATAATTAATTCCTTATATACTAAATATACTAATTACACTTTAAAAATCATTTTTTATTTTTTTTGATAGAAAATATTGTCAATAGACGTTGAAATATTTTTATTAAATACAACTTGTTTTTGAGTCAAAAAGTTGTCTATGAATTTGCCTTTTCAGGGCGAGTTTAGTTTGAAACGAAAACCGAAATTTAAAGTGTAATGAGTACAAAAATTACAACTGATCTTGTACTAAACGCATGCATTCTTTTTCTAATTGTGAACACAACGCCGCGGCGGTTGGCGTGTCAAATTCTTTTGCTAAAAAATACATGGCAACAGTAAATGGTAAATTCTTATTATTTGTATCTTTTTGAATATTGTTTTTAATTTTTTGGGCGTCTTCTAATTTGTCCATTGCAACAAAGCAACGGAAAACGTCAAGAAACATGAACTTGGTCAAACCGCCGAAGTTTTTGATTTTATTAACTTCCAATAAACGGCTGACTGCTTTTTCGTACTCTTTTTCACGAATCAATTTTTTTGCGGCAAGATGTAATTCATCGGCGTATGATTTTTTAACGGCAGACATTGCGGCGGGGTCAAGTATTGTTGCAACGATTTTATCTTTTTCGGCGGCGACAATTCCAACATAGAATTGATCACTGCTGAAAGTTCGATTATCGGTGTAC
>JAITKS010000272.1 GCA_031278315.1 Planctomycetaceae bacterium
AAAGCCAAAGAGATGCTTGACAATTGGGAGCGAACAAAAAATCTTTTTGTCAAAGTAATCCCGATGGAATACCGTGCCGCGTTAGGACTAACCAACCCCGTCGATCTACAATCCAGAAAAACATCAGAACAACAAGTACATTTAGCATAGCAAAAAATTATAAATATACTGTTCACACTTTAAATTTCGGTATTCGTTTTAAACTAAAATCGCCCTTGCAGGACGAATTCATAGACAATTTTTTGACTCAAAAACAAATTGTATTTATTAAAAAATATTGCAACGTTTATTGACAATATTTTCAATTTAAAAAAAATAAAAAACGAATTTTAATGTGTAATTGGTATAGTAGATAAGTATGCGAATCAAACCGAAAATTCATGTAAGAGTATTTTAAAGAAAGTAAATCAAAAAATGACAAACAAAGAACGATTGGAAAACTGATTATAATCTCGAAACGATACAACATTTTACTGAAAATAATTTATTGGAGTATTTAATATGGTGATGATAACGGAAGCAAAAAAATTCCAAGCATTTTATACCAAATCAACGCCGATAGTGGATTATATGGTAGGTAAATTATTACTCAAAAAAACTGACAGGATATTTGAACCCTGCGGCGGTGATGGAGTTTTTGTAGAATCTATATTGTCTGCTAATTACGAAGCATATATTGATATATGTGAACTTAATTCATTATCAGTTGAAATGTTGAATCAAAAGTTTTCAAATTATCCCAATGTAGCCATTCGTGAATGTGATACTTTATTGGATGTTGAATTAGCTTTTTCGTGTCGATATGAAAAAATAATTGCTAATCCGCCTTATGGTGCATGGCAAGATTATGAAAAAAGAAAAAACCTTAAAAAACTTTATCCTGATTTATATGTAAAAGAAAGTTATGTTTTATTTTTATATCGCTGTATCGAATTATTAAAAGAAGATGGAATTTTAACTTTTATTGTTCCTGATACATTCTTAAATTTACATTCACATAAAGGTATTCGTAAACATATATTGAATCGAACTCAAATTTTAGAATTAGTTTTGTTTCCATCAAATTTTTTTCCCAATGTGAATTTTGGTTATGCAAATCTTGCGATTATAACTTTAAGGAAAAAAAATAATGTTAATGATTGTTATAACAATTCATTCAACGTATTTCATAATTTTTCGACTGTAGAACAACTTACAAATCTTGATAAATCAAATATAAATCAATGCATACTTTCTCAAAAAGATATTTTGAAAAATTCAGACTTTGCTTTTTTTGTTACAAAAAATGTAAATATTTTGCAGACTATCAATAAATCAAGACTTAAAATTGAAGATATTGCAAATTGTGTAACCGGATTCTATTCAGGTGATGATAAACAATTCTTGCACGTTATAAACAAGGACGTAAAAAACGGAAAAAAATATAAATGTGTTATTCCAGAAATAATATGCCATGATTATAAAAATTGTATAGATATTTTAGATGGTATTGACAGCAAACAACATTTCATTCCTATAGTAAAGGGGGGAAATACCAAATATCTAAAACCGGAAATATGGTTTATGAATTGGAGTAAAGAAGCGGTTCGATATTATAGAACAAACAAAAAAGCAAGATTTCAAAATCCGAATTATTATTTTAAGTTTGGAATTGGAGTACCAATGATCAGCGCATCAAATATTACTGCTTCGTTAATAGAAAATAAATTATTTGACCAAAGTATAGTAGGGATTTTTCCTAAAGATGAAAAATTTATACATTATTTGTTAGCGTTTTTTAATTCTCCGACGTGTAACAAGTTGATCAGGACAATCAATCCTTCTGCCAATAATCCTGCAAATTATATAAAAAAAATTCCTTTGATAATACCGGAAAAACAAACATTAAAACAAATAACTATAATGACAAAAAATATTGTTTCCCAAGTTAAAAAATTTGGATATTATGATAAAGAAGAAGAAACAAAAATCCAAAATATGATACAAGAGTTGTATGGTTTTTAGTAAATATAGCAGCCAAGTACAAGCACAAATAATCCTCAATTTTTGTCTTTTGAGAATACCGCCCCGCACTCAAACTAACCAACCCCGTCGTTTTTGCAAATTCGTCTGAAATATTATAAAAATTCTATTGCTCTTGCTCTTTCAGGGCGAATGCAATTTTAACCCTTAAACAATTATTCAATTATTCCACTGATGAGAATTTCTAAAAACAAATTTTAGGAGTAATACGGACGTTCCGTCTGCACAGTAAACTCCGCCTAAAAATAAATTTTTACATGAGTTTTTTAGAAATTCTTTGATAAATTACCATAAATTTAATTTTTCAATATTTGATATGATTATGCAGAAATTTAAGGATATTTTGCAAAAGAAAAGTTCATTTACTTTTATCACAGGTGACGCATTAGAAGTATTACAGGCAATGCCGAGTAATATAATACATTGCGTTATTACATCACCGCCGTATTGGCGATTACGGGAATATGATAATAATGATAATATCAAAGAAATAGGTAATGAGTCTGATTATACTCAATATGTACAAAAACTTACAAATATTTTTAATGAGGTGAAACGGATACTTACAGATGAGGGTTCGTTATGGCTTAATCTCGGTGATAAATATTACAATAAAGAATTAATGGGGATGCCGTGGCGGGTTGCTTTATCTCTTATGGATTCCGGCTGGATATTGCGCAATGATATAATATGGGATCAAATGAAAGGGACGCAAAGTTCTAAAGACCGTTTACGTGATGTCTATGAACATATTTTTCATTTTGTTAAACGGAAAAAATATTATTATGAACACGACGAAATAAGAATTCGTCCCATACGGAAACCAAAAGTTTACAATGGAGAATTGGTATCGGCAACAGGAGTAAGCGGAAAGAAATATAAACAACAAATCGAAAACAGTACGGTATTATCGGAAGAAGAAAAAACAAATGCGCGAAATGCGTTAAATGAAGCAATAGCCGAAATGGGAAATGGAACTATCGTTGACTTTAGAATGACTATACGCGGGGAACAACGAACATATCACAGCGATAATCAAAATGTAAGCGGACGGGCAAAAGAACTTGCAACAAAAGGTTATTTTCTCTTAAAAATGGGTGCCAATGGACATATCCCAACGGATATATGGAGAATTGCGCCGGAAGACACATGGCGTAAAGATACTCATTATGCTGTGTTTCCCGAAGAACTGTTATTAAATCCAATTCGGGCGACTTGTCCTATTGAAGGTATTGTACTTGACCCGTTTTCAGGAACCGGAAGTACTGTTTATACCGCCGTAGAATTAAATCGACGCGGTATCGGTATTGATTTAAGTGAACACTATAACGATATTGCACGAAAAAGGATGAAAGAAATATGCAAAAGCCTGTTTTAAAAAAACAACCAACAGAAATTTTCGGATGTCCTTACCTTGAAGGAACAAACGAATTAAAAAATGAGATACAGCAACAATATTGCTCATTTATTAAAGGAACATGTGTAAAACCACGAAAAAGTGAACCGCATATTAAGGTTGGTATTTGTAGTCTTGGTTACAAGGGCGGTTTTATTGAAGACTTTGAACCAGTAATAATATGTCCTCAGAGATTCAAAGAAGATATCATGTTTAATACAATTCGTAAAACATATCTTTCTCATTGGACAAATATTGAGTGGATACCGGAAGTAAATATCGGTGTTGGCGGTAGTGTTGATTATGTTGCAATAACCAAAGACAAAAATGGTAAAATTATTGATTTTTTCTGTTTGGAACTTCAAGCGGCAGGTACAACAGGAAGTCCATACCCAGCAATTACCGACATACGAAAAACAGGAAAATTTCAACGTGATTCATATAATTTCGGCATTAATTGGGCAAATGAATTTTCTAAAACAATGATGCAACAGGCATATAAAAAGGGGAAAATATTAAATCATTGGGGCAGGAAAATTGTATTTGTTTTGCAAGATATCGGCTTGAAATATATACACACGGTTTGCGATACCAGCAAATTGCAGCAAAGCACAAAAGAAAAACCGGTTGATTTTTGTACGTTCAAAATGATATGGGATACTAATCAAGATATATGGAAATTGGTATTTGATACTGTTGTCAGTACAGATATTGACGGAATTAATCTTATGTTAGGCGGTACTGTTGTTGAAATGTATCTAACCGAAGAAGAATTTATCAAAAACATTATTAGGAAAGGTGTCGCAGATAAAATTCTTAATAAAAATGATTATTTGGAATATTTATAAATGAAAAGAGACAAAGGCAAAGAATAGACCATTTTTGAATTTCACACCAAAAAAAACAACAAAAACAATTTGAAAAAAGAACCTCATCAAAGTTATTGTTATTTGAAAAATAAAATTAACATTTTATCTCATTTGAAAATTCATTTTTTGTGATAACAATTAAATTGATC
>JAITKS010000321.1 GCA_031278315.1 Planctomycetaceae bacterium
TGATTTCTTTGTCGATTGCTTGTTTTTCGTAGTTGAACAGTTGCATTATAGTGTGCGGTTTATTGTAACTTTTATGTTCGATTATAAAACCAACTTGAAAGTAATCATTATCATTGCCGGCATTGCCGTCATTGCCAGCATCTTTAAGTTGGATTTTATAGACCATATCTGTACGATATTCTTTAAAAAAATCATCCCGATATCGACTAACCGAGATATTGATTTTCGACCAATCTAATTGTTCATAAAATTCGGGAGGCAAAATGAATTTCATAAATGCTATAGCTACTCTTTTGATTTGAAAAACCAATTCAAAAAAAATATCGTGACTTACCGGTGTTTTGACGAACTGTGTATCTAATGGTTCTTGCCAACTATACGATTTAGTTGAATTTTTCAAAGATGCAGTTTTTGGTGCATTTGTCGATTTAGTTGATTTTTTACGTTGTTTACTCATTATTAGTTTGATATTGTTAAATTTTGAAAGTTAAAAGTTGATTGCTCAAATACAATCAATAAACACGAATGAAAATAAATATATCCAATCACAAAAAAAAAGAAAGAAGGGAGGATGTCAGTGGTCAGTACGCATACAGACAAACACGTTTGACGCAACCGTAGGGGCGTATCGCATACGCCCCTACGCACACGCCCTAATTTTATTTTTTTTATTAACCACAGAGGACACAGAGAACACAGAGAAATATGATTTCGTAATTTTAGATTTTAAATTTTAGATTTTGTGATAATTTATCCATTTGATTTTGTGTGCGGCGAGTACACCACGCACGGACAAACACGTTTGACGCAACCGTAGGGGCGTATCTTGCCTACGCCCTACGCACACGCCGTAGGGGCGTATGCGATACGCCCCTACAGTTGCAACGTGTTGATCTGTAATCTAAAGGGGGGTACTTTACTAATTTTGAAGTGTGTGTATCATTTTTCGCTTAGTGTTCCAACTTTTCAGGCGGCTTGATAATATTAAAATAAACAACTTACAATTTAAACTTCGGTAACATTCGACTGCTTACATTTTAAGAGTCATTACACCATAAATTATGTCTCTACAAAATAATAACCTAAGTTCTTGAATCTCTGGAAGAAATTGTATGAACACTGTTTGTTATTTTTAGCTGCAATCAGCTAATAAGCCGCATTAACCCTATTAAATTCTTTTTGGAGTCTCTAGTGAGTGAAAATCATTTTTTGATGGTCGATGGTAACGAAGCTACGGCCTTGATTGCACACGCTTGTAACGAAGTAATGGCAATCTACCCAATAACCCCATCCTCAACGATGGGCGAACTTGCAGACGAATGGGCAGCTAAAGGTAAAAAAAATATCTTCGGCACAATACCACAAATAATAGCAATGCAAAGCGAAGCCGGCGCAGCAGGCGCAGTCCACGGCTCCCTACAAGCAGGCTCAATGACATGCACCTTTACAGCATCACAAGGTCTCTTGCTCATGATCCCAATCATGTTCAAGATAGCCGGCGAACAAACACCAACCGTATTCCACGTTTCAGCACGAACAGTCGCTACACACGCACTCGCAATATTCGGCGATCACGGCGATATACTCGCTTGCCGAAGTACCGGCTGGTCAATGCTCTGCGGCGGAACCGTTCAAGAAACACACGATACAGCACTAATCGCCTACGCCGCAACATATAAATCAAAAGTGCCAATCGTACACTTCTTCGACGGCTTCCGTACCTCACACGAAGTAAATCGAATCGAACCAATCAATGACGACACAATAAAACAAATGCTCGACCTAAACACAATCACCGACTTCCGAAAAAGAGCATTGACCCCCGATAACCCGCTGCTCCGTGGTACCGCACAAAATCCAGATGTTTTTTTCCAATCGCGCGAAGGCGTCAATAAACTCTATAACAACGTTCCCGAAATCGTTCAAGCCGAAATGGATAAATTCGCTAAACTCACCGGACGACAATATCATATATTCGACTACTTCGGTCACCCTGAAGCCGAATACGTTCTCATCGCTATGGCTTCCTCAACAGGCGTAATCGAAGAGTTCCTCGACGAATACACGAAATCAAATCCTGCTGCTAAAATCGGCTTGATCAATGTCCGATTATTCCGGCCTTTCGCAAGTGAATTTTTTATCAACCAATTACCCCAAACAGTCAAAAAAATCGCCGTACTCGACCGAACTAAAGAACCCGGCTCCGCAGGCGAACCACTCTACCAAGATGTCATAACAGCAATATCAGAATATTGGAAAGGGGACAAAATATTCGTCTCAAAAGGACGATACGGTCTAGCATCAAAAGAATTTTCACCCGCAATGGTCAAAGCAATCTATGACGAATTGGCAAAACCCGATCCGAAACGCGAATTTACCGTCGGAATCAACGATGACATTACAAACTTAAGCTTGACCTACGATCCTAATTTCTCAACAGAAGCCGACGATGTCCGACGTTGCCTGTTTTTCGGACTCGGCAGCGACGGCACAGTCGGCGCAAATAAAGATACGACCAAAATAGTCGGCGAAAATACCGAACTATCCGCTCAAGGTTATTTCGTGTACGATTCAAAAAAAGCCGGCTCGGTTACAGAATCTCACTTGCGTTTTTCACCGCGTCCAATCAAAGGTTCATATTTCGTAACCAAAGCAAATTTTGTCGCCTGCCATCAATTCGTGTTCACAGAAAAACTCGATATGCTCGCCCCGCTAGTCGAAGGCGGTACATTCTTGCTAAATTCACCCTACAACCCAGACGAAGTTTGGAATAACATCCCAGCTGAATTACAACAAGAAATTATCGATAAAAAAGCAAAATTTTATGTAGTCGACGCAGTTACAGTCGCCCGCGAAGCCGGAATGGGAAACCGGCTTAACACAGTTATGCAAACTTGCTTCTTCCAACTCGCAAAATTATTTCCGACCTCCGAAGAAGCAATCGGATATATCAAAAAAGCTATCAAAAAAACCTACGGCAAAAAAGGGGACGCAGTAGTCGAAAAAAATTATAAAGCCGTCGATGCATCAGTCGCCGCACTGCGTGAAGTTAATTACCCCAAAACAGTTACGTCTAAATTACATCGGCACATGGGAACAGTAGGTAATCCTCCCAAATTCGTTAAAGAAACTTTAGGCGAAATCCTCGCTGCCCGCGGTAACGATCTGCCGGTCAGTGCAATGCCGTCAGACGGCACCTTCCCAACAGGAACATCACAATACGAAAAACGTAATATCGCAATCGAAATTCCAATTTGGGATCCAACCGTATGTATCCATTGCGGACAATGCTCGCTGGTTTGCCCTCACGCTGCAATACGAATTAAAAAAATCGATCCGGAACTTTCAACCCAAACACCCGCCGGCTTCAAAACAGCCGATTGGAAAGGTAAAGAATATCCAACCGGAACGAAATTTGTCGTTCAACCTGCACCAGATGATTGCGTCGGCTGCGGACTTTGCGTTTATAATTGTCCAGCTAAAAATAAAACAGCCGAAGGACGTAAAGCAATCAACATGGAAAATAAAATCAATTACCTCGACACAGAACGAATAAATTGGGAATTCTTCCTCTCAATTCCCGACGCCGACCGCACAACAGTAAATGCAGATAATATTAAAGGCTCACAATTGTTGCTGCCGTTATTCGAATTTTCCGGAGCTTGCGCCGGCTGCGGCGAAACACCTTACGTTAAATTAATTACACAATTTTTCGGCGACCGAATGCTTATCGGTAACGCAACAGGCTGCTCCTCAATTTACGGCGGAAATTTACCAACAACACCTTACACAAAAGATATAAACGGCCGAGGTCCGGCATGGTGTAATTCCTTGTTTGAAGATAACGCTGAATTTACACTAGGCTTGCGGTTAGCTGTCGATCAACAAAATTTCTACGCTAAAGAAATTTTGAAATCACGCCAAGATAAAATCGGTACAGATTTAGTCAACAATATTCTTAACAATAAACAAGAAACAGAAGCCGAAATAGCACAACAACGTCAATGGATTGCAGAATTGAAATCTCGTGTTAAGTCGTGCTTGGATAAAGGAACATGCGAAATAGGAACTTTCGATGTATGCGCAACAGGTACAAATTTGTTGAATATCGCTGATTCATTAGTACGCCGCAGCTGCTGGGCATTTGGAGGAGACGGATGGGCGTATGATATCGGATACGGCGGACTTGATCACGTAATAGCTTCAGGTAGAGATATTAACATTTTAGTACTTGATACGGAAGTATATTCAAACACGGGCGGTCAAGCATCGAAGTCAACGCCGAAGGGCGCAGTTGCAAAATTCGCAGCAAGCGGAAAACCAACACGAAAAAAAGACTTGGGAATGATGGGTATGGCATACGGAACAGTTTACGTTGCACAAATTGCATTAGGCGCAAATCCAATGCACGCAATAAAAGCAATAAGAGCCGCCGAATCATATCCGGGTCCATCGCTGATTATTGCTTATTCACACTGTATCGCACACGGAATGGCTGATATGAAAATAGGATTAGAACTACAAAAAGAAGCTGTACGATGCGGTTATTGGCCGCTGTACACTTACGACCCGCGAAAACAACAACCGCTAGAAATCACAAGCAAAACACCGGAAGGTTCTATTAAAGATTTTGTCGAAAAACAAAACCGGTTCGGATTACTAAAAAGAAACAAACCAGATGTTTTCGATAACTTAATTGCACAAGCTCAAAACGACGCCGTAGAACGTTTTGCATTCTACACAGCGTTAGCAAATGCAAAGAAAAATTAACCTGATACCTTTTTGAAATACGAAACACATCAAAATACAAAATACACGAAATTTATACGAAATTTATCTAAAAAAACTTTCGTATTTTTCGTGTAATTTTGTGTGTTTCGTGTTGAAAAAAAAATTTAAACACGAAATACACGAAATTTATCTGCAAAAACTTTTTGTGTAATTTCGTGTGTTTCGTGTTAAAAAAATTAAAAACAAAAATGTCAAAACAAACTAACATTTAATCAACAACTTTTGTGTACATTTACCAAATAATTTAAATTTTTTAATACGATGAAAGAATTTAATACAACAGGTCCGTGTAATAACGAAGAGCATTACATGATAGAAGCGTCCACTCGTTTACAAGGAGTAGAACAACTGATTAACAGCAAGAAATATTTTGTGATTCACGCATCTCGTCAGAGCGGAAAAACAACGTACCTGCTGGATTTGTCCAAACGTCTTAATGCCGAAGGAAAATATTATGCGTTGTATAGTTCGCTTGAACAAGTACAAAATATTATTGAACCTGAAAAAGGTATTCCAGCGATAGTACAAAATATGAAAGCTGACATCGCCGATACGGATATTCCCCACTGTTTGGACTTTGCCCCAAACGCTGATTCTGCACATTATTCTAATGTTCTTAAAACATCACTTAGACAATTTTGTAAATTACTGGACAAGCCATTGGTAATTTTATTTGATGAGGCGGATTGTCTTAGTGAAGGAACATTGATCTCTTTTTTGCGGCAATTGCGAAACGGCTATAATGAACGTATCATTAAGCCCTTTGTCCATTC
>JAITKS010000391.1 GCA_031278315.1 Planctomycetaceae bacterium
GAATTTGTACATTCTCGTTACAAAGATTTAGCGATGGTAGAGAATGCGTTTCGGACTTGTAAAACAGGACAATTAGAATTACGCCCGATTTATGTTCGCAAGGAAGGACGAACAAGAGATCATGTATTCGGAGTGATGTTGTCGTATTTATTGCTGCGGCAATTGCGGAATAGTTGGGAAGAGTTGGACATGACGGTTGAGGAGGGATTAGAATTACTGGAAACGCTCTGTACTCTTCGCGTTAAGCTGACTGGAACCGACGCCAAGACCCCAATCATCATCAACCGAGTTCCCGAACCGCGAGAAGACCTTAAACAACTTTTTAAGCTTGCCGACATTCCTTACCCTGAAATACTACCAGCACACAGACCAACGACACCCAATACCAGAAAAAAACTAAAAAAAACTGTGGACAATAAAAAATTGCAAAAAAATTGACCTAACTTAAATAACAAAAAGGGTTAGGGCAAAAAACCGAACAAGCAAATATGGAACATCCGTTATATTTTGTCCGTATTCGATTTATTTGTACAATGTCTATATGACTGGCGATGAAGAGTTGTTTCATGCCGTTCCGCAGACTCGCGGTAAAGCCGCGAATGAAACGATTGATAAAAAAACATATAGCAGCCGTAAAGATGAAATCATCGGTTTATCTGTTTTTTGTAACGAATTGGGAATCGCCCGGAAAATTGATATTTATAAGCGCAACGAAAAATTACTTATCGAAAGAAAATATCAACTCAACACAATGTATTGTGTCTCTATGTTTCTGCTGATGTCACGATAACAATATTTTGATAACAAGAAATAGAAATAGAAATAACCACTTTATTTATTGTAACAAAAAATATAATATATCAGTGGAATTTTTGTTTTTTTTGAGATCACGAAACACACGAAATAACGAAATAAACGAAAAATTTTATTTCATATTTTTTTCGTATATTTCGTAATCTCAAAAAAATTTATTAACCACAGAGAACACAGAGGGCGGCGGACGGCAAAAACTAGACTATTGTATAAGGTGTAAGTTTGATATTCACTAACATTTTTTGATGATGAGTAAGAAGTGTATTAATTATAGTTCTTCTTTTAAGGCGAAAGCGGCTTTTGCGGCAGTTCGTCAAGAGAAGACGATTAGTCAGTTGTCGTTTCAATTTCATGTTTATCCGAACTTGATTTGTAAGATGAAGGTACTTCTTCTTGATAATCTTGATAATATGGAAATCCTTTTTCGTGATGGTCGCAAGAAGAAGCCGAAGGACGATGTTGATGTCAATGATTTATATTTCAAGATAGGTCGCCTCGAAATGGAGAACGATTTTTTTAAAAAAATTCTGCCGAAATTCATGGGACGTTTTTGGTTGTCCTTGAAATACGAAGACACTTATCTGAAACGTTATGACAACATAACTGAATTATAAGAAGGTATTACGGACTACAAGAAGTTTTATAATAAGCAACGGATTCATTCGCTTTTATCGTACAAAAAAACGATAGAGGTCTATTTCAATGGTGAGATGAATGCGAAAAAGAAACGTTGCTCATAAATTCGGACGTGAGTTTTTGCCGTCCACCGCTTGCCATATATTTGTTGCTCGTTCTGCTAAATTTTTTCCACGTTCAATAATGGTATCTTTGTTCCATTGATTGAGTGTAGAAAAGTAAGTATTTAGTTGAAAATGACTTTCTTGATAAAGTTCTTTTTTTTCGTTGAATGATTTATTTGATAATTCTGAATTGTAAGCAGTTAATGTTAAGTTACCGATATGGTCAAGGTACTGTTTATGAACTTCTTCCCAATGATCACCTAATTCTGTTTTCCAATTATCAGAAAGAGTTTGTGGCATGATATGTTCTATGGTGATTTGCGGATTATCAAAGTTGATTTCTTCTTTGTGGTTGTATGAATTTTCCAATGTTTCGAGTATTAGTTTTCTTATATCGTTTTTTGAAATTTTACTCAGTTTTAAGGATGCGAAGTGTTCTTTGAAAATGGTGTCATTGGGGTAATCATTGTCGTCGAGTGTAGTGTATACAGCGTGGGCGAATCCGCTTTGTGGAGATTCGTCCGATAACTGACAAACTGTGCTGTAGAGTTTAGGAAATATTTTATTTAATTGATTTGATGGTACTTTACAAACAAATCGACGAATAAGAAAACTTTCTATTTGTTTTAGAATGGTAATGAAATCATTTTTGAATGAAGGATCCTGTTCGTATTTGTGATAAATATTGAGTAAAAAGGGATGTGTTGCGGTATATCCTAATTTTTTATGTCTATGTAGATATTTTTTAATTTGCGTATCTGGTTCTTTGTCGGGATCAATAATTTTTTCGTAATAGTTTGCGAATTGTGATAATTCGATAAGTTTGTTTTTTATTGTTGTATTTGTAGTGGATTTTATTTCCGTATAGACATTTGATTCTTTAACGGTAATACCGTCTTTCATTAAAAAGAATCTCATAAAAGATGTTAGGTGTTCTTTTAATGTTTTTTGCATTGGTAGCCAATAATTTTCATAATATTGATCCTGTTCGTTATTCGGAATATTCATAAAAAAGAAGTTACGAACAAGGTCGGCTGGAGTTAGTGCTTTTCCGGTGGCGTTAAGACTTTCAAAGATACGATAGGGATCTTCATTTCCGAGTATTGTGATTTCAACAATATAGAGATAGAGGAATATTATTCGTTTTAAATCTTTAAGATTGATTTCATTTTCGTTTATTTTTTTTTCAAAAAAGCGATAAGCTTTGTATAAATTATTTTCATTTTGTATGGATTCGTGATTTGTGTCATTGGGTTCAATTAGATTTTTGAAGATTGTTTGGTCTTGTTTTGTTGGAATAATTTTTAGATGTTTCTCTTCTTTTTCGTGTCTATCAATTAAGAGGCTATTGATTTCATCGGCGAGATCATTTTTAAGTGTTAGTTTTGCTTTTTCTCGTAATACTGTTAATAGAATAGATAGAGTTGTAAGTCTTTGTTGTCCGTCGATGAGTAAAACACGGGGAACATTTACTGTTGGCGGGTCTAGTGCTTGAACAACAGTAACTCCAAGAAAATGGGGTTGTGGTGATTTATGGTTGTAGAGTTCGATAATATCTTCCCATAATTTTTCCCAATTTTCGTTATTCCAGTCGTAGGTTCGTTGAAACAGTGGAATGATGTATTGGATTTTTCTTGTGAACAATCCTTGAATGTTCAATTCATGTGGAGTAATCATTGGTTTTGTGGGGGTTGAAATTGTTATAAAATTTATTGTTTGGTTTTTATAGTTTGATATACTATCGACAATTTGATGTTGATTTATAACTTTTTTTTATTTTTATGGGATTGTTTCGGATAAAACATAATTTGTTTATTCTCTGTACTTTCCCCAAAGTGGTCTTTAAAATTTGTTTTGGATTGTGTAAATTATGGTTTGTTATTTTTTACGCAATGAACCCCTTTTTTTAATTTAAGGAGCTAGACTGATGACAAAGGATTATAATCAGGACAATTTAACATTGTATACAAATTTTATCAATACATAAAGAAACTTGTAAATTTTTACCGAAATATTGTTCATGTTACTTTATATTATTTTTTTCCGGTATCTGGGGCGTTTTAGTGCTTGAGGATAATGACGCATGGGTTACGTTGATGAGTACGAATCTTGACTTATCCGTGCAAGAGATCATCGAGAGTTATTGAGTTCGTTTTTGGATAGAGAAACTCTTCAAGGACTTGAAGGACATCTATGGTTGGGGCAAACAGGAAGTGAGAATTTTGTTTTCGTCGATTGGCGGCACGGTGATGAATATGTTGGTCTATAATGTCATGGAATTGTGTTGTTGGGATATTCCGTCTAGTGAGATTGTGGATCGAAGTAATCGACCTTGTGACAATACTGATTGTCGTTTGTCACATCTGGACAAATGGCAGTACATGAAATTACAATTCTTGCAAAAAGAATTAAATGCGTTTCTGCAATCGAAGCAGAAGTCCAAAAAAATATTCGAAAAATTAAAGAAGGTTTTTATGACAGCTACATGAAAAATGCAGCAATGAGAAACTCAAAAATGAAAAAATTTGATAATATACCAATTACACTTTAAAATTCTTTTTTTATTTTTTGAAACGGATATTCCTTCGTTGAATTTTTTGGTGCTTAAAAACAAGGGGTTTTACGAAAGTGTACCCATGAGTTGGTGATTTTGTTTTTTTCGGCGAGATCGGCGGCGTTGGCTGAGTTAGAATCGTAGCAATGAAGCTTACGATTCGTGGAAAATCAATTTCCAAATCAATTTCATTATTTCCTAATCAAATACCATGTACATTAATAAACTTTCCAAACAGTACAAAGGTCAAGTTCACAACCAAATTACGAAAGCGTCCCAAAAATTTCATGCACAAAAAGTGGTATTTGTTGGAGATCGCGGGATGATTAAAAGTGCGCAACAAAAAGAATTGTCTCAAGCCGATTTTGATTTTATAACGGCGTTGACAAAAAGACA
>JAITKS010000395.1 GCA_031278315.1 Planctomycetaceae bacterium
GAACAAAAAATCTTTTTGTCAAAGTAATCCCGATGGAATACCGTGCCGCGTTAGGACTAACCAACCCCGTCGATCTACAATCCAGAAAAACATCAGAACAACAAGTACATTTAGCATAACATGGGAAAAATTATAGCAACCATTCAGATAGATATGCTCACAAGGTAATTAAAGTAAGTTTACATTTTTTTATTTCAATAATTTATTTTTCACAATAAAATCCATGACACATTTTACATTATTCGGTAACATTGATTTCACAACTATTGCTGCTGATCCTGAATTCAAGGAGGCAAGCGTTCGTTCATTTATTATTGATCCGATAATTAAAGAGCTTGGTTACACCGAAGAAAATATTGTTCTCGAAAAAACCATTCACATCCAAACCGGCAGCAAGAAACAAACAAATCCATATTATGCCGATTATGCGTTGAAAGTTGGTAACTGTTTTGTTTGTGTTATTGAAGCAAAATCAACAGAAAAAAATGTTGCAGATATTGCTCTTATTGATCAGGCATTCTCTTATGCCTCTCACCGTGAAATCCGCAGTAATTATTTTGTTATTTGTAACGGATTAGAAATTGCGTTGTATAAAACCGATTTAGACCGATCATTATTGTTGCGATTTCATTTATCAGAAATCAATAAACATTGGTCAAAGTTAAAACGTTATCTTTGCCGTAATAGTTTTATCGAAGGTAAAGTTATTCAGTACGAAAAACCGCAATGTCAATCTGACCCGCATTTTGATTATGCAAAGTGCCGGTTACTCAATGAAATTCAAGTTAAAAAGCAGGCTGCTAAAAGACATTTTGGTTGCACTGCCTATTTTACTCGGCAAGTTTGGAATGTTGTTGCGGAATATATCAGGAATTATAGCAAAACCGGCGATGTGATACTTGATCCTTTCGGCGGCAGCGGCGTAACAGCAATTGAAGCGTTAATGAACAGTCGTAAAGCAATTCATGTAGATTTGAATCCATTGTCAACTTTTATCGTTGATTCGTTAATTGCCCCCGTGAACATTGCAGACCTGCAAACCGCTTTCGATGCGGTAGTCTCTGAATATTCAAAGAAAGAACCAAAAACAAAAACAGAAATCAAAGAAGCCTTACAAAAATACAAACAACCGAAAGATTTACCGTTACCCAAAAATGCCGATGTTACGTCCGTTCATAAATTATTTACAAATAAACAACGCGCACAATTATCATTATTAAAATCGCTTATTAAAAAACAAAAAGATAAAAATATTCAAAAAGCTTTGTTGCTGGCGTTTTATAATACCTTGTCGGTGATCAATTTAACGTTTCATGAAACGCCTAACGGCGGCGGGAATCATTTTGGTTTTTATTACCGTTATAGGATGGCAAAGAAACCGGCGTTAAAAGAGACTCTGACTGTTTTTGAGGGAAAATTCAAACGTATTCTGGATGGTAAAAAAGAAATTGCCGGAAAAATCAATAATGAAACGATAAATAATGCTACAATTGTTAGAGGAACGGCAACGAATTTATCTTTTTTACCCGATGAAAGTGTGGATTACATTTATACTGACCCGCCGTATGGGAAAAATATACAGTATCTTGATCTATCAACAATGTGGAATGCTTGGCTCGATTTGGATGTTTCTAAAAAAGATTATAAATTGGAGGCGATTGAAGACGGTGAACTTGAAAAATCGAAAGAGGAATATAAACAACTTATTGCACAAAGTATTAAAGAAATGTTTCGGGTTTTGAAATTCGACCGATGGCTTTCGTTCGTTTTTGCACATAAAGACCCTGAATTTTGGGATTTGATTATTGTTACTGCTGAATCCTGCGGTTTTGAATATATTGGTGCGGTTTCGCAAAAGAACGGGCAAACAAGTTTCAAAAAACGTCAAAGACCATGGAAAACGTTGTCTGGACAATTGATTATTAATTTTCGTAAAGTGGCTACTCCGAGAACATTGATGAGAGCTAATCTTGGTATGGATATGAGCGAAGTGATTATTCAAACAATTGAGGGACTTATTGCAAAAAATGATGGAGCAACATTGGAGCAGATTAACGATGAGTTGATTCGCAAAGGTCTTGAACTAGGTTTTCTTGATCTACTAGCAAAAAAATATTCTGATATTTCGCCGTTGCTTCAACAGAATTTTAGATACAATAAAGAAAGGGATGTTTTTACAATACCGGTTAATCAGGGGTTCAAATCGCATATTGACGTTAATGTTCGTATTATGTTTTATTTGAAAAGCTGCTTAACCCGATATGAATTAGAAGGTAAAGATGCTCATTTTGACAATATTGTTTTAGAAATAATGCCGTTGTTGAAAAACGGAAAGACTCCAACTCACCAAACTATATTAAATGTTTTGGAATATATTGCCGAACGAGTCGGTGACGATTGCTGGAAACTCAAAAAAATGTCGGAGCAAAAAGAATTTTCATGGGAGACACAGAAAACCGTTTAATTTTTGTAAATTGACTTGGAACTGATACTGATATTCAAAAGTTGCATGAAATGATTCAAAAACATTTCCGATACACCAACAGCGCAAAAGCCAAAGAGATGCTTGACAATTGGGAGCGAACAAAAAATCTTTTTGTCAAAGTAATCCCGATGGAATACCGTGCCGCGTTAGGACTAACCAACCCCGTCGATCTACAATCCAGAAA
>JAITKS010000454.1 GCA_031278315.1 Planctomycetaceae bacterium
GCAGTTTTAGTTTTGTCTTTGCCTCCGCAACAACCTTTTTTACCATTGGCTTTTTCACCATTGGCGTTGACAGTTTTTGAATCAGCAGTTTTTGCTTTGTCTTTGCCTCCGCAACAACCGCCTTTGGACACTTCGCCCTCGCTGGAAAATTTTACTTGAACCGTTTCAGCGTTTTTGCCTTCACTGCAACAACTCTTTTCACTGCCGGCAGTTTTCGCAACAGTTTTTGTACTGTCATTGCAACAATCGCTTGCGGTTGCGTCTTCATGTTCGCAAGGCAAACCGGTTTCTGGACAAATTTTTACAGCTCCTTTAACAGCAGATTTCATTTGTTGGATTTTAGCAAAGTAATCTGCAAACTCTTCTTTGCTTAAAACACCGTCTCCGTTTTTGTCTGCGTTTGTAAATCTTGCGTTGACCTCCACTTGCGGAATTGACGGACTACTGCTAATTTGTGCGTAAAGAACAACAACGCAAATCATCAAGCATGCTGCTACGCTCAATCCAATTAAAATATTTTTTTTCATGGTTTTAACTTTTGGTTAAATTTTAAATTTTCGGTTATGGCAGCTCAAACAACTGAACCACAAAAAACATAACACAAAAAAATATTGAAAAATGTTCAAATACATTGACAAATTACTCTGTCAATTATTTTGGCAAACGATTTCACGATTACTTGCTTTCAACTTTTAATCCTCTTGGCACAGGTAATCGTTCCTGACCGCCGTCAAGTGTAAACGTGAACTCATTTTTGCCCTCCTTGATTTCAACAACCTCCGTTGATTTATCCGGTCTGTATTTGAGCGGAATTAAAGAAATCGGCGTCATCTCTTCAAGAGTGTTACCGAGACAATCTTCAATTTTATCAAATGCAATTGTGAATCTTCCTTTCGGCACACCTGGATACGCGAACGAAGTTTGAATTTCCGCAACACCTTTTTTATTCGTGCTGCCGCCGGATTTCCACTTGTAATTCGGATCAGTCGAAATCAATGAAACACGGACTCCTTCAATCGTCTCACCGCCAAACGTTACCTTAATTTTGCAAGGATATAACTTGGGTAATCCCTCCGGTGCCGGAGGTAACCGGCTACAACCTGTTGTCAAAAAATAAAGTAACAATATTACAACGACACGATAATACATTGATGGGAACATGATAATATAATTGTTGATGGTTTATAACAAAATTGATAGGAGGAATCGCGGTAAAAGGTTTTTAAACCAATTACCGTAATCCTTACCCCAATAAACCTACCGGTGTGATTTAATTTGATATTCAAAATTAAATCAAAATCACGGACGCGGTAAATTTTCACCATCATCATTGATAGCACCCAATCTTTGCCAATCTTTCCGATTGATCGAGTTAGACGTGAAATGAACCGTACCATCAGCATAAGCTGCATTTACTCCGCCGGTATGAAATGATCTTGCGGCAAAAAAACCAGCTCCGTGACGAGTTCCCCAATCAGGATAATTGGGATTAGGCGGACTGAAAGCAGAAAAACCTGTTGACCAAGACCTGCCAACAATCCACGCATAACACCGCCAACCATTCCATTGATTTGCAGATGTAGAAATATGCGAAGCAACATCAAAATTATCATCGGCATAAATCCCGGCAAGACCACCCGGGTGGTTCGTAAAAGAACCGTCTCTGTAAGTAGGTCTTCCTGTTGTGTAAGCACATTTTGTGTATGGCGTCATGGGATTGGGTGCAATACCGCCAGCCGGGTCTGCATCTGCCGCACCGCCATAAGTACCGTCTCCAATTATTGCTTCACTAAACAGTAAAGAGTTGCTCGTACCATCGGTAATGCCTTCAAAATGTGTAGTCAATCTATAACCGCCAAACACTCCATCGGTTCGGACTGTTGTGTCGTAAGTGTATCCGGTACCAGAACCAGTACACGCAACATAATTTGTTCCAGCAACCGGAGTTGGATCACTACTGCCGGAATCTCTATTGGCAGTACTACTGTTCTCGCCAGAATACCATGTTGTTCCGCTAACACTGAAAGCCTTTGATAGACCATTGGCGGAATCAGACGGGCAACGAAAAGTTGCAATTTTGGTTTTCGCAATTTCCTGACAAGGCGGCATAACACGTTGTGTATCACCGCTTGTCCAATACATCCATGTACGGTTAGACCAATTTTGATATGGTTCAACGATCTGAGCAAACATAGAACTCTGTTCCATATACGGTAAGATTGCCGCATGTACAGAGAACCCTATCGCATGGGTGCAGTTACCACAACCGCTTCTTCTTCCAGTGTTAAATTCTGGAAATTCATTTTTCGCGTCGTAAAAGTTGTGGTTAGCGAGCGCGATTTGTTTTAGATTGTTGGAACATTGGAGTCGTCTTGCGGCTTCTCTTGCCATTTGAACGGCTGGTAACAACAAACCGATCAGAATGCCGATGATCGCAATGACCACCAAAAGTTCAATAAGCGTAAATCCATAAACACCTATCCCCCCCCCCCCCCCCCATTTTAACATTTGCTTTCGGAAATAAACGCAATTTCCGAAGTGAGAAGGTGACTCCGCTGAACAGTTTTAAACTGAACAGCATTAAAATTGTCTGATAG
This sequence comes from Planctomycetaceae bacterium, assembly GCA_031278315.1. Taxonomy (GTDB): domain Bacteria; phylum Planctomycetota; class Planctomycetia; order Pirellulales; family Thermoguttaceae; genus WRKP01. Next base: position 2,598 of record JAITKS010000454.1, read on the forward strand.
ACAATTATCGTAAAAAACTTTTTCACGAACATACATTTTCCTTTCTTAAAAAGTTGTTATTGTTATATTCCGCTTGCTCCAGACGGAAGCTAAAAATTTTGAGTTTAAAATAAAGTTTGAACTCTAAAATTTTTTAACAGCGGGTAGTTTATCAGAAATTGTTTGACTGTCAATACGGGGGAAAGATTTTTTTCAGAATTTTTGTTTTTCGACTAGGTATTTTCGTATCTAAAAATGGAAAACGTGAACGGTTACAAAAAAATAAAAATTTTGTAATATATCAGTAGAATATTTTTTTTGACAGGATAAACAGGATTACAGGATTTACAGGATAGCGGTTAGTTTGCATTTATTTTTTTAAACACGAAACACACGAAAATCATATACAACTCCTTTTCGTGTATTTCGTGATTTTTCGTGTGTTTCGTGTTTAAAAATTTTCGTAAAATTTCTCAAAGGTTTTAAATTTATTTTTCAATAACCAAAAAAAGTTGAAAAAAAAAATTCCGCTGATATATTACGATTCTTTTAATTTATTATTTGAAAATCCTGCTAATCCTGCAATCCTGTTTATCCTGTCAAAAAACAAAAAAAAGATGACGTCGAAACAACCGCGTTCTTGTAACAATAAATTATTCCACTGAGATATTCCGCTAAATTTTATCTCCCCCTTTGACAAAAAAATTTGATTGGTTACAATTTTACGAATCTTTGCGGTATTGATAATCACACAATTAAACATTTAATAATTTAATAGACAAACAGAAGGGAGATCCGGCAATGGAAGGCTGTGAACCTGGTCAGGTAGGAAACTAAGCAGCCATAAATAGTTACTTTCATGTGCTTGGGTCTTCCTTCTGTTTGTCCGTTTTTTTTCTTGAGAAATTCTAATTCTAATAATCGATTACGCTTTCTTATAAATACCTCTAAATTTCAACTTTATTTGGTTGATGAATTTTACGTAATATATCAGTGTAATAATTTATTTTTTGTAACGAAAAAGATAACCGTTCACGAATAAAAATAAATACGCCCTAAAAGAACGATCGGATATTAGATCAATATGGTTAATTGTCTGAACTATGATTTTTGTGATTTGTATTATTGAAATGATTTTTTAAAACACAAAAACACGAAAAACACGAAAATCATATAACAATCTCTTTTCGTGCATTTTGTGTTTAAAAAATTTCACTGATATATTACAAAGAAATTTTAAAGTGTAATTGCAATATCACGTCATACTACAAACAAAATCACCACGACGGACTGTGGACATCAAGAGGTCCTTCCGGTAACTTTACATCACTTAACTGATAATACATCGGACAGTTCGATTTCATCGCAATCGGTAAATCTCTCTGATTCCACATAACTACCGATTCATCCGCTAACTTCCATCCCTGCGTCTCATAAAACGAAACTAAATATTCTTTACAATATAAAATAGCAAATTGAAATCCGCGTTTCGCCGATTCATTCAAAACAACTTGCAACATTTCATGAGCAATGCCCGAATTGCGAAACACCGGATCAACACAAACCCCCTGAATACTCGCAACACTATACCGAAAATTCCACGTAGTTGTAATTGTCCGCACTACTACAGCAATATGTCCAATCACATTCTCACCGTCACAAACTACAACCGAAAATAACGGAGGCGTACTATGCCAAGTCCGCCTGTCTTGAAAAATATCAGACCAGTCAGGAAAACAAAGCCGCAACAATAAACGTATCCGCAAATCCAAACTCACATCTACGTCTGCCTCTTCAACTACCTCAACTTTATAAGATTTCACAGACCTAAATAACCTTAACCTTAATAAATCAATGAAATTTTTCAAAGACTTCAAGTTCATCTTCACGAAACCTTATTTTAAAACTTATTTTTCTAACTAAACAACCTTAGTTGCAAATAAATCACCAAAAAACAGAACCTTATTACCCTATCGTCGAAAAATGATTTGTTAATAAGGTAATAAGGTTGATATATGGTTGTCTCTTTGACTACTAAGGTTGTTTAGTTCAGAAAAATAAGGTGAAAAATAAGGTTAGTAAAAAATAAATTTGAAATCTTTGAAAAACTTCACTGATATATTATCATGGATTGAATATTTTGTTACAAACAATAATAACCCTGAAAGAGCTTGTTAGCGGTTAGTTTATAGCGGTTAGCGGTTAGTGGTTAGTGGTTAGTTCGCATGCGGAAATTAACACCGGCACTAAGTTCGAATCAATAACTACTATTATGAACCAATAATCCGATCGCCCTTTCAATGCTTCGATTTTGGGGCGGTATTTTTACCCGCCCCGTTGAGGCGGGCTATAAAACTGACGCCCCTTCAGAACTAGTTTAGTTTAAAACGAATACCGAAATTTAAAGTGTGAAAAGTATATTGGAACTTCTAAAAACCTAATGTAAAAATTTATTGTTAGAAGGAACGCGGTCGTCTCGACCGCATTTTTAGGCGTTTTTTGTAAAAAAACAGGGCA
>JAITKS010000060.1 GCA_031278315.1 Planctomycetaceae bacterium
CACTGATATATTACATTCGTTTTTTATTTTTTTAATTGAAAATATTGTCAATAAACGTTGCAATATTTTTTAATAACTACAACTTGTTTTTGAGTCAAAAAATTGTCTATGTATTTACCATGCAAGGGCAATTTAAGTTTAAAACGAATACCGAAATTTAAAGTGTGAAAAGTATATTATTTTTTTTTTGTAAATTTTACATACACCCTTGTCAATTAAAATTATTTGGGTATGATTATGCGGTTGTTAAAAAAGTATCAATGGGCGATGTCTCATTGTTGTTAATAATTGGAGAGGTGGCAGAGTGGCTTAATGCGCGGGTTTGCTAAATCCGTGAGTCCTACAGGGCTCCGCAGGTTCAAATCCTGTCCTCTCCGATACTTCTGGTATTTTTTATTTCATCAGAAATTTTACAAATATCTTTTTTCAAAAAGAGACAGCAAATTTTTAATATGTTTTATACTATGTCTTACGTGTTCAATTTCTATTAATTGTTTGCTTACTTTTTTTTTACTATTTTCTAGCAGAGCATTTAGGTAGCTGTTATTGATAGACAGATTATTGTTATTTATTATATTTTCTTTCAAAGTATCTAGTTTTTGGGTTTAAAACTTTAAAATCTCATCAGGTCTTACTTGACGATATATTTGGATACATACCCGCCGGATTAATTTGTAAAAAAATTTTGTAAAATCTTTTGACATCGGCGGACAGCAAAAACTGGACTATTGTATAAGGTCTGTACTTTCCAAAAAAAATTAAACTTAATTTTTGTAATATATCAGTGGAATAATTGTTTTTAACTTTTTTGTTGTTTATGAATTTTACAACTAACCTTATTTTTCACCTTATTTTTCTGAACAAAACAACCTTAGTAGCAACGAATCACCAAAGCACAAAACCTTATTACCTTATTATTTAAAAATCCTGTCAATTCTGTAATCTTGTAATCCTGTCAAAAAAAATTCCTAAAGGTGCAGACGGCAACAATAAATTATTCCACTGGTATATTACGATTCTTTCTACTTTAGAATTCGGTAATTTTTTTGCTAATATGGATAAGAGGAAGGCGATATTCTCTTTGAACAAATCTGTCGAACCATCTGATATTTAGTTTTAGCCGCAACTCTCGACTGTTTCAATAAAGCAAAAAGTCAAGAAGTTAAAGACCAAATCAAACATGAGTAATATTTTATTATCTGCAAATTGCGCTGATTTTCACAGGTTACTTTTGAGGGAATTTTATGATCTGGCGTTTCATATTTTGAAAGGGCTTGGATTTGGAAAATTATCTGATAAGATAGATTTCACTCAATGTTGTCAACATCTGGAAAGTTATACGAATAAAAAAAGTCAATTAAAGAAACGCAAAAGCGCGATTATCTTTCTATTACGCCTAAAGTGGAAGACATTAAGGTCGTTTACAAATGGATTGAAACCTTTAATGTACCGCATTTTTATTTTCAGGTTTTTTTTGATAAAGTTTATGGTATTTCATTCGAGCGCATTTTGAAAATAATATCCAATTCTGATAATGAAGGTGACATTTTTTCTGTTGAATCCGATACAAAAAATCAAAACAAAACCGTCATTAAAATCAATTCCCAATCGGGAGTTGAAATTGCTTACAAGGTTGACGAACCAGACCATGAAAGCGTAAGAAAAGAAATGAATCGAGGTAGGCTGTTGTTTTATGTAACTTTCAAGGGCGGCACCGCTTATCTGGATATTACTCAATTAAAAAATATTTTAGGGATTAGCAGCAATTTTTGACATGAATAGTTTAAACGGTCGTATTATCGGCAGCGCGGTTGAAACGGAATATTCCAAGAGTATTTCTTTGGAACATCGTAAGAAATTCGCGCAATTTTTTACGCCTATTTCTATTGCCGAATTGATGGTCAGATGGTTAATGGGCAACAAAAATTTGAAAACCGTTTTAGAACCGGCTTTTGGATTAGGCATTTTTTCAAGAGCGTTGTTAGCAAAGAAAAACGATATTCAGATTAATGGTTTTGAGATAGATGATATTATTTTTACACAAGCAAAAAAGGAATTTGCCGGTACTGAAAAAATCAATTTGTTGTTGGAAGACTATATGTTCAACGATTGGGATAATAAATATGACGGTATTATTTGCAATCCGCCTTATTTCAAATTTCATGATTATGACAACAAAAATATTTTGACGGAATTTGAAAAACGGCTAAAATGTAAGTTAAACGGTTTTACTAATCTCTACACATTATTTTTATTAAAATCTATTTGCCAATTAAAATTCAACGGACGATGTGCTTATATTGTTCCTTCTGAATTTCTAAATTCTGATTATGGAAAATTAGTCAAACGGCATTTAATAGAAACAGGTTCTTTGCGTCATATTATTGTATTTAATTTTGAGGAAAATGTTTTTGAAGATGCGTTGACAACTGCCAGTATTATTTTGTGTGCTAAAGACAACAAAATGAAAAAAATGCAATTTACTAATATTCGTTCTATTAACGAATTGAGTATTGTAGAAAAACTGATTACTGATTATCCGAATTTATCAGTGGAATCAACAACTTATTCATTTTTGGAACTCAATCCTGATATAAAATGGAAAACATATTATCAGCGGCAAAATGCTTATAATTTTAAAAATTTGATAGCGTTTTCAGCATACGCGAAGGTAGTCAGAGGTATTGCAACTGGCAACAATAATTATTTTACGTTTAATATTGCAAAGGCTCAAAAGTATAAAATTGACGAGCGTTTTTTACTTCCTTGTATTTGCAAGGCGATTGATGTGAAAGGTAACAATTTTTCATATTCTGATTTTGAGAAATTGAAAAATAGTAATAAAAATGTTTTTCTATTAAATGCGGTAAATACTAAAGACGAAAATGTTGCAAGATATTTGCAAAAAGGGCAAGATGAAAATATTGACAAAAAATTTCTGACGGCAAGCCGTCATCCGTGGTATTCTTTAGAGAAACGTTTTCCTTCTCCTATTTGGGTTTCGGTTTTTAATCGTACAGGGTTGCGATTTATCCGAAACGAAGCGAATATTTTCAATTTAACTACATTTCACTGTGTTTATCCGCAGATAGATATATTTACGAATATTAGTGTTGATTTACTTTTTGCTTATCTTTTAACTGATACTGCAAGACAAATTTTTGAAGACAACAGTCGTGAATACGGCAATGGTTTACAAAAGTTCGAACCAAACGATTTGAATAAGGGGAAAATATTAGATCTGGAAAAATTATCAAAGAGCACCAAAGAAACAATTATTGATTCATATCAAAATTATAGTAGAACTGATGATCGGCAATATATTAACAAAATAGATATTATTTTTCAGGAAGAGTTTAATAAACGATTTTGAAAGTAATTTTTGGATACATTTTTTTATGAACCCCTGATATCTGAAGTTTAATAAACTTTTCACAGTTTAAAATCGGTATTCGTTTTAAACTAAACTCGTCCTGAAAGGGCAATCAATATTGGCAACGCCCTACGGAAAAAAATATAACACACCAAAGCCTTGTAAGGGCGACAGAATTAGTGGTTAGTGGTTAGTGGTTAGTGGTTAGTTCGCATGCGGAGATTAGCACGGATTCTAAAGTTCAAATCACTATGATTTCAAGTTTTGATTCTTTCAATTTATTATTTAAAAATCTTGTCAATCCTGTAATCTTGTAATCCTGTCAAAAAAATTCCTAAAGATGCAGACGATTTCGGTAACAATAAATTATTTCACTGATATATTACAAAAAATTTAGAGTTTATTTTTTTTGACAGGATTTACAAGATAGTGATTTAGTTCGCATTTATTTTTTAAAACACGAAACACACGAAATTATACATTATTTTGCTCAATAGAGACTGATAGGTTAAAACCGATTTTTTGAAATTATCTTTACCAATTATTAGAGCTGCTCAATTTTGAGTACCTTTGCAGTATCGTAAAAGAGTATATAATCCAAAAAATTTCAAAACCTTGAAAATAAAGAATTCTGTAATATTTAACGAAATAATATATCGTAACTATTCAGTAACGTTACCATTTCTGATTATTTCCGATTTTTTTATTAACCACAGAGAACACAAAAATCACCAGAGATTTCTTTACAAATTTTCAAATAAAAACTTAAATAAATTATTTTTAACATGTATTTGCCAAAAAAAATATTGTAAAAAAACAAATGAAATTCAGGTTAAATTTTTTGGAAAGTACAGTAAAACGATTGATAAATTTAATACGCTGCGTAAAGACATAATGATTTGCGTCTCTACTTTACGGAATAAACCTATTTAATCATTTAATCATTTAATCATTTAATCGTCAAAAATTTTTTACGTTTTTTTGAACGCTATAAAACAATTGATAAATTTTAACACGCAATATCAAGACACTATGTGTTGTGTCTTGCGTGTTATGGAATAAACCAATTTCAATTTTACAAATAATAAACATGTCTCAATCTCAACTATTACCGATCACGCGTGACGAAATGTCCGCCCGCGGTTGGGAAGAATTAGATGTCGTCTTCGTAACAGGCGACGCTTATGTGGATCATTCGGGTTTTGCTACGGCGATTCTTTCGCGATTGCTTGAATCTGACGGCTTTCGCGTTGGAATAATTTCTCAACCGGATTGGCATTCGGCAGAAGCTTGGAAAATATTCGGTCAACCGAAACTCGCATTTTGTATTTCGGCAGGTAATATGGATTCGATGGTCAATCATTACACGGCTAACCGCAAAGTCCGCAACATCGACGCTTACTCACCCGATGGTCAAATCGGCTTGCGGCCAGATCGGGCGACGTTAGCATATTCACAACGCGCACGGGAAGCGTTTCCAAATTGTGCAGTAATCGTCGGAGGTATCGAGGCGAGCCTACGGCGTTTCGTACATTACGATTATTGGAGCGATAAAATTAAACGCTCAATCGCACTAGACGCTAAAGCTGATCTGCTAATTTACGGTATGGGAGAAAATCCATTGCTCGAAATTATGCGAAGATTACGAAACGGCGAGCCGGTTCAAGATATACGTAACGTGCGGGGCACCGTTTATAGACTCAAACAATCAGAGGACTTGCCCGCCGAATCTGAAACCGTTATTCACCTGCCAAGCATGGAAGAAATAGATGAAGACAACTTCCTATTCGCAAGAATGACAAGATTGATTTACGATAATTTGAATCCGTATTTAGGAATTACACTAGTTCAAGAACACGCCAAAGAAGCAATTGTCGTTAATCCGCCGTCTTTTCCATTGAGTCAAACTGAACTCGACAAAGTTTACAATTTACCGTTTACACGCAAACCTCATCCTATTTATGCAGAGAGAAATCAAAAAATTCCTGCGTGGGAAGTAATAAAAGATTCCGTTCAGATTCATCGCGGTTGTTTTGGCGGCTGTTCGTTTTGTTCTATTTCTGCTCATCAAGGTAAATTTATTCAGAGCCGTAGTAAAGAATCTATCATAAACGAAATTAAATTATTATCAGAGCAACCGGATTTTAACGGCATAATCAGCGACATCGGCGGACCAACCGCAAACATGTACGGACTCGATTGCCAAAACGAAACAGCGAAAAAAAATTGTAATCGTACTTCATGCTTGTTTCCCGATAGATGCAGTAATCTGAAAACAGATCATAACGAATTGATAGAGTTAATGAGAGAAGTAAGAACGATTCCGAAAATACGTCAAGTTTTTGTCGCTTCAGGTGTGCGTACCGATTTAGCACAACTCGATTCACGTTATATTTCGGACTTGATCGAATTTCATGTCGGCGGACATCTGAAAACTGCTCCCGAACATACACATCCGAAAGTGTTAGCTCTAATGCACAAACCGAATTTTGACAACTACATGAATTTTTGTAACGAATTTTCAAAACACAGTACAAATATCGGTAAAGAACAATATCTTGTTCCGTATCTCATGGCGGGTTTTCCGGGGACAACGTTAAAAATTGCTATTGAAGCCGCAACAAGTTTAAAACAACAAAATATAAGGTCTGAACAGATTCAAGAGTTCGTACCGTGTCCGGGTGAATTGGCAACGTGTATTTATTTTACCGGTATAAATCCGCTCAACGGTGAATCGGTTTATATCCCAAAAAAATTAAGAGAAAGACGTCTGCAAAAAGCACTGCTAATGTTTTATAAACCAGAAAATTATCACGACGTCAAAACCGCATTGCACGAAGCACATCGCGAAGATTTAATCGGTAACGATCAAAATTGCTTGATCGCTTCCTATCCGCCGAAAGCTGAATCTTTGAGACGAACTTCACAAGTTAAACGTCTGCAAAAACAAAATGTTAGAGAAAAAAATGAAAAAGAAAAAAGACGAACTATGTACGAATTAGAAGCCGCCGAAACAAAACAAAAAAAACAAATTCAAAAATTCTCACAATCAAATGACAACTATTTTAATCCGAAAGAATCAAAACTCCGCAAGCCGAATCTGTTCAATTCAAGTCGACGCGAATCAACGTATAATTCTGATTCAAAACATGAATTAAAAAGAGAAACAGACTTTGATCGAAAATCAAATAGACAAGAAATCAAAAATGATTCTAATCTCTACAAAGAAAAAAACGAATGGAAAAATAAAGAATACCGAACAGAAAAATCACCCGATAGAAATTTTCGCGATAAGAAATCTTGGAACGATAAATCAAGAAATGATAGACCGCAAAGAGAACGATCACACGGCGAAAATTCATATCGAGAAAGATCAAGCAACGAAAGATTCCGCGATGATAGATCACCCGATAGAAATTTTCGCGACAAGAAATCTTGGAACGATAAATCAAGAAATGATAGACCGCAAAGAGAAAGAAAATTCAGCTCAAATAAATTTGACAATCGAGACGGAACCGAAAGAAAAGAAAATCCTGAACGTAAATTTTCAAGTAAAAATAAGCAAGGTGATCGCCGGTTTAAAAAAACCAAATCGAAAAGATTTTAAACAGTTGATCTTATTTTAGTTTTCGGTTTGATTTGTTTGCTTACTTATCAGAGATCAATTTTTTGTAATATACTCATTGTACTTTAAAATTCGGTTTTATTTTTTGTAACGAAAAAGATAACCAGTCCCGCAAAAAAATAAATTATTTCACTGATATATTACGAAATCTCCAGTTATGATAACTCCGCCGAAATATTACAAAATATTTTTCTCTGTGTTTTCTGCGGTTAATAAAAAAATCGGAAACAGCTAGAGAGATCATAACGTTACTGATTAGCTGCAAATTTTTTCTAGTTATTCAGTGAAATTTTTGTAAATTTGATTACGGTATATTTGCGGCTCCTCCGTCATCAACTTTACCGAGCAGATAAACGGTATTCCAATTTGCGCTTGGTGAAATTGCGTGAACGGAACCATCGCCGGCTAGGAAATTCGCTGTACTTGGGTGGATACCTCCGAAAACTGCATGAATAACATTAGCATTTGTATTTGCGGGATCACTATTCATCCGAATATCATTACCTTTAATTTCAGCAGCAGAACGTTTAATACTTGTGAATCCTTTCCATATTCCGCGTGCAACATTGAGATTTTGATGCGTAGTATGTGTAGTCAAATAGCTGCCGTCCCATTGTCCTTCTTTTTCTAATGCTTCTTGCGGAATAAATTTTTCACCAACAATAAGTTGATTACTTACTCCATCCCGCCAATTTGAAAATGAATCTCGCAATTGCCAATTCGTTATATATTTTTTATGAGCATTTTCGTAACCGAGTACAGCCGGAACTCCTGTTGCTGAACTCCAAGAAAGAATTGACGGACGAAATGGACTATGATTTCTATTGATCAGCCAATTAGGACCTTTATCCTCAACTCCGGATGCATTTGTTGTAACAGTCTCATTATTTCCAAGAGCCGAAACCTGATTAAACCAGTGAATACCAATATAATTTTGACTCATATTTAACGGTTCAAAAACTGCAACGATAGCATAATCGCCGCGAGGTCCAAAATTATGGCTATTTACTGCGGTTTGAATTATTGATATCCAATTTTCGTTATCAAGCCAATTAGCGGCGTTTCCTCTTCGGGTTGGACATTTATAAAATGAAACCGAACCAAACGCAGCACGAAACGGTTTTGTATCTTGACCGCTTACATCGTTATTGGTTTTGAGTCCATTGACAAACCAAGCACCGGTATTTGTTGCCGATGTACCGTTTGTAATAAGCGGAGCTTTGTTAGTTGCATTGACAGGAATAGAACTCAACGCTTCGTATAATGCTTCTTGTTCGACGTATGGATATATCAATCCCCAAAACGACGGCTTTTGAGAATAAATTGCCGAAGGCGGTAATCCATTTTGTGTATCATGAAAATTGTGAACGGCGAGTCCGATTTGTTTGAGATGGTTTGAACATTGCATTTTCCTTGCAGCTTCTCTTGCCGCCTGAACTGCCGGAAGAAGCAAACCGATCAGAACTCCAATTATCGCAATTACGACTAGAAGCTCGACCAATGTGAATCCGCCAATCCGGCAAGTATTTTGAATCTCTCTTATTTGATTGTTATTTTCGCTTAAATTGTCGGGTTGCGATGTTGTTTGTTTAACTGTCGGCGAGGAGAAATATACTGCATTAACAGATATTTTCTGATCTTGTTGAATTCGATTTTGAGTGTTTAAGTTTTGTAAATTCAATTTCATTTTTAAATTCCTTTCTTTCTTTTTTGTTTAGTTGAATAAAAGTAACGAAAGAGATGCAACATCGCCGCATACATCTCATGTTTCTTTTATTTTTTGTCATTCCTTTATTTGGATTATTAATCTCTAAAAATTGAAAAGCTGATTTAATGAACCGTTTCCTAAATCACCGGATTTCATAATACGATACTTTTAGAGATCACGATTTATTAAGATTGCAAGAACCATGCCAAGCCGATTTTCAAAGAAAATCTCCCATATTTCAAGGATTTTGCGTTAAAGTAGAAAATATCACGGTCAATTTAGAATATTTCAAAACAAACCGTTATATATGATAGAACCAAAAAAAGTAATAGACAAAAAATTACCTAATCTTGTATCTTCGGAATTTCCGATGATAGATTTTTTTTAATTAACCACAGAGAACACAGAGAACACAGAGAGGAGAAGATTTTGTAATATTTCAGTTGAATTTTTGTTTTTCAATTTTTTTGAAATATGAAATACACAAAAAAAATATGAAATAAAATTTTTCGTATATTTTGTTATTTCGTGTATTTCGTAATCTCAAAAAAAAATCTCTGTGTTCTCTGTGTTCTCTGTGGTAAATAAAAAAATTACCTAATCTCGTATCTTCGGAATTTCCGATGATAGATTTTTTTTTAATTAACCACAGAGGACACAGAGAACACAGAGAGGAGAATATTTTGTAATATTTCAGTTGAATATTTGTTTTTCAATTTTTTGAAAAACGAAATAGACAAAAAAATATGAAATAAAATTTTTCGTATATTTTGTTATTTTGTGTATTTCGTAATCTCAAAAAAAAATCTCTGTGTTCTCTGTGTTCTCTGTGGTAAATAAAAAATTACCTAATCTCGTATCTTCGGAATTTCCGATGATAGATTTTTTTTTTAATTAACCACAGAGGACACAGAGAACACAGAGAGGAGAATATTTTGTAATATTTTAGTTGAATTTTTGTTTTTCAATTTTTTGAAATATGAAATACACAAAAAAACGAAATAGACAAAAAAAATATGAAATAAAATTTTTCGTATATTTTGTTATTCGTGTATTTCGTAATCTCAAAAAAAATTCTCTGTGGTAAATAAAAAATTACCTAATCTTGTATCTTCGGAATTTCCGATGATAGATTTTTTTTAATTAACCACAGAGGACACAGAGAACACAGAGAGGAGAATATTTTGTAATATTTTAGTTGAATTTTTGTTTTTCAATTTTTTTGAAATACGAAATAGACAAAAAAAATATGAAATAAAATTTTTCGTATATTTTGTTATTTCGTGTATTTCGTAATCTCAAAAAAAAATCTCTGTGTTCTCTGTGTTCTCTGTGGTAAATAAAAAAATTACCTAA
>JAITKS010000102.1 GCA_031278315.1 Planctomycetaceae bacterium
AAGTTTCAGAACCCCTTCGATTTGAGGGGCTTTTGTAATGTCTTTTGCAAAAGTTTTTAAGCATAAAGGATTTACGCATAAAACCTCAAGAAAAAAATGGGATTTTTTTAACAAATTTAGTTGCTTTTGTCCATTTTTTTTCTGAATATTTGCAAAAAACGAAGTGTGAATCATATCATCTCTCTCTATGCGATCAAGTGAGGATACAACATTAATAAAACTACAAATTACCACAACAATAGGATAGGGAACTCTAAAAAACTCTTGTAAAAATTTATTTTTCAGAAAGAACATAGTCGTCTCAACCGCATATTCAGGCATTTACAGCGCAGGCGAATTGTCCGCATTCCTCCTAAAATTAGTTTTTAAGAATCCCCAATAGCACTACTGTTAAATATCTCCATTGCTACAGGAAATTTTGCACCGCCTAATTGTCAAATATCTTTTCTAAATTATCCGTGTTTATATTCCGTTTAATATTATCAGCGTAATATTCTTCAACATGTCAACATGTCAAAGAACACAGACAAGTTAAAGATTGTATATTATTTTTATAATTTAAACAGGGGGGGAGGGGGGAGAGAGACGGCAAAAACTAGACCATTATATAAAGGTGTAAGTTTTATAATCAAATCACTAACATTTTTTTGAAATACGAAACACACGAAAAAACTCAATAGACAAAAAAAATATGAAAAACAATTATTACACTGATTAAACGGTGTTTTTCAGATTGAAAATTGAAAAATAAAACGACAGCCGCTTCTGCCACAAATAATGATTTTGTCAAAATAATCTGAAATTGTTAAAAATATTACGTTGGTTTATTACAAAAATTATTCTTGAACAATTACGTTTTTATTTATTACATCTAAAACAGATTTACCTGAAATCAATTCCTTGAGAATCTCTATTGCCTTGTCAAGTTGCGGATCAAAATATGGCGGTGTACCTTGTAACTTAAACGGTTTATTAGTGTCGTTTATTAAATCATTTTCGTTTTCACTTTTGTTTTCGTTTTCGTTTTTGTTTTCGTTTTCATTTTTGTTTTCGTTTGTATTTTTGTTTTGATCTTCGTTGTTTTCTTTGGTTTCGTTTTTATTTTCGTTTGAATTGTTTTTATTTGAGTTATTAAGTTCAGCTCTTATTTTTTCTATATTTTTTTCGATATTTTCGATATATGAATTTAAGTAGATTTCACGATTTTCACAAATTATGTTAGCTCGTCTGTTTCTAATAGAATCAATTACATTTGTTCTCCATTTTTGCAAATCTAACTTGCATTCGAAATCAGGAATTACTCCCCATTCATCGTTTTCAGCTGCATTTTCTGTACGATTAATATTTTTGTTACTTGGTCTCCAATAACTAACTCCTGTCAATTGATAAGTTCCGGAATTTGCCGGCAAGTCATAAATTTCTTGAACAACACCTTTCCCATAAGAACGATTTCCGACAATGACCGCACGTTGATAATCTTGTAACGCTGCCGCCAAAATTTCCGACGCACTCGCCGTATTGACATCAATTAATACCGCAATCGGAATCGAACAAATTTGACTCTTTTCGTTCCCATAATAAATTTTTTTGATTCGCCCGCTTTTAAATTTTGTCGATACAATAATAGTCTTATTGTTTGTTGATTTGATCAGCATCATTGCAATTTCGACGGCAATTTTTACATATCCTCCCGGATTTCCGCGTAAGTCAAGAATCAAACCTTGCGATTGTTTCTTATAAAGTTGACGTAATGCGTCGCCGAATTCATCGGCAGTTCGACTGCTAAAAGATGTTATTCGAATATAACCGATTTCGTTGTTACTTTCGAGTAAGAAATTACGATTGCCGTTAGAATCAATACTATCGCCCTCGACACTGTCCACATTCAACGGCGCAGCTCTAAGCTTAATTGATACCGGCTCCGTTTTACCGAATTGTAAAACTGTCAACTCGATTTCATTGTCACATAATTTTTTTATCAGCGAAGAAAAATCTTCTATCTGACTTGCTGTTAAATCGTTTCCATTAACAGCTAAAATCCTATCACCGGTTCGCAACCCTGCATGATACGCAGGAGAATGAATAAGCGGATAAATTATTTCAACAGATTTTTTATCACTAAAAGGATGACTGATAAATCCAATGCCGACATATTGATTGTCAAGATGATCATTATAATCCTTTTGACCAGATGCCGGCGTATAATACGAATATTTATCAAGCGTCTTAAACATTCCTTCCATCGCTCCCTCAAAAAGATGCCGCGATGACGGCGGTGAAAGAGAACTACGCTCAATATGATGCAGCGTGTTAATAAGTACACGATCTCGAATAGTAATATGATAACAAAAAATATAAAATAACAACGAAAAAAGAATAATGTAATAATTTAATTTCGGCATGATCGATTTAATTGTACTTTCAAAAAAATAATGAAAAATCACCAATTGTTAAAGAGATTCGGTCGTTAAATAGGAATACTTTACAACACGTTTTCCAACTCACGTTATTTGTTTTTTGAATTGCTTGTTAGTAATATTTGCTTGCTAGTAAAATTTGATTAATTGCTAATATATCTGCGGAATTTTTGCTTTTTACAAGAGTTTTTTATCCGTTGTCCCAATCTTAATTACTATTTAATCTGCGGCTAAATTTTCGATATTTTCTTTATTGACAGGATTTATTATTCCTCTTTCAGTTATTATTGCAGATATGAATTTTGCAGGCGTTACATCAAAAGCCGGATTATACACATTAACACCTTCAGGTGCAGTTCTTACACCGAATCCGCAACAGATTTCGTCAGCGTTGCGTTCTTCGATAGGAATATCTACGCCGTCCGCCAATGCTAAATCAAAAGTCGATATCGGAGCAGCCACATAAAACGGAATATTATGAACAAAAGCAGAAACCGCTAATCCATACGTACCGATTTTATTTGCCGTATCGCCATTCGCAGCGATTCTGTCGGCACCAACAATAACTCCATTTACCTTGCCCTGACGCATTATCATCGCTGCCATTGAATCACAAATTAACGTTACGTTAATTCCTTTTTGCATTAACTCCCATGCTGTCAATCTTGCACCTTGCAGCAGCGGTCTAGTTTCATCGGCGTAAACCATAATTTTTTTCCCTAATTCTGCCGCAGTAAAAAACACAGCCAGTGCCGTACCATAATCAGCTGTTGCTAATCCGCCGGCATTGCAATGAGTTATAAACGTGTCGCCATTCATAATTATCGATTGACCATAATTTCCAATCGCACGGCATATTGCTCTATCTTCTTCGTGTATTTTTCGAGCTTCTAAAAATAACTCGTTTAAAATCATCGTGTGTTCTTCTGCTCCGCCGTTATGCAACTTGATCTTGACAGACTCGTAACATCGTTTCATTCTGTCGATTGCCCAAAATAAATTGACAGCCGTCGGACGACTCGAAGCCAAATATTGAGCAACATCATAAAACCGTTTTTCCAACGAATTGACAGTAACATTCTGAATACCGATAATCATTCCATAAGCAGCTGCAATTCCGATAGCCGGCGCACCGCGTACACGAAGCTGCTTAATCGCTTCCCAAACTGATTCCGTATTACGGCAATCAATTGTACGTAACTCTATCGGCAATAACGTTTGATCAATCAACCGTAAAAAACCGTCGGAAACACCGCCAACCCAGCTCAAAGTTTCAATAGACATATTTCAAAAAAATTTGTAATCAGATTTATCCTAACTTGCAAATTGTTTCGGCTTCACAAAATGCTTGTGTATGCAAAGTTCTTTCTCCGAAATTCCTAAAGCAAGACCAACTAAATCTGAAAGATAATAAACCGGTAAATCAATTTTGTCCTTCTTTACTTTTTCAATCGCTGATTGCTTCATATCCAGATTTACATGACACATCGGACAAGCAACAACCATACAATTAGCACCATGTTTTTTTGCATTTGATAAGATTTTGTAAGTCAAATCGATTATCAAGTCGTCTGCCAAAGTTAAACCTGAGCCGCAACATTCAGTTTTATAATTCCAGTCATCGATTGGTTCGGCACCGAGTTCTCTCAACAGATTTTCCATTGATGACGGTTGTTCGCAATCGTCAAATTTCAACTCTTTCGGCGGACGCGTTAAAAGACAACCATAATAACACGCCGGTTTATAACCATTAAGCTTATTGTTTACTTTCGATTTGATATTCTCATAACCGATTCGCTGAAAAATTTGAATTAAGTTAATTATTTCAGTTTTTCCCGTGACATTATCTTCGACAATATCAGACAATTCCTGCCGAACTGATTCATTCGATTTAACCAAGTTAGCAACTTGTATAAGTTCCATCGAACACATCGGACAAGGAGCAAAAACAGAATCGAGACCATTCTTTTCGGCAATTGCAAGATTGCGGGCCGGAAGTGCATTAGCCAATTTTTTATTTATATTGTGAGCTGCTGTTGCTCCGCAACATATCCAATCATCGAGTTCCGTAAGAGCAACTTGTAACGCTGTCATACACGTGTGAACAGACCGCTCATAATCAAATGAAGAACCATGTAATGCACAACCTGGGTAATAACCTATATCCATAATAACAATAAGGGTAATTATTGTAACAATTATTTGTTGATAATATTGTTGTTAAACAAAAAAACGCCGAACAACTTCACCGAATACAACGCATATCCGAAAAAAGGGAAAAAGATCATAACAAATTCATATTGTTTGACAAGCAGGGTGAAAAATTGTTTTCTGCCAATATGTTGTCTCGAAAAGTACAAAGAAAATTTATCAATCTAATTAAATTATCATGAAGAACTTTTGCAGCTTGTTCCGTATCTGGACACAATCGAATGTGTTATTGTTTATAATATTTTTAGTAGTAGAATTTATAAACGAATTGTAAATTACAGTATATTTAAAATATCATTTTTTAAACATTACTATAATTTTCTTATTAACGATTAACTTTAACAATTAACATTAACAATTAACCAATTAATTTTTTATGACCTATAAGCAAAATGCATCTTTATTCAATTTATCGGCTGATAATGCTGATAATAACAAGACTGATAATAAAAGTAATCAGCGTAAGTTTACGGATTGGCATCGTGCTTTTGCTAGCGCAATGCAGCTTGAA
>JAITKS010000126.1 GCA_031278315.1 Planctomycetaceae bacterium
ATTTTAGATTTTAGATTTTAAATTTAAGAGAATTACTAAAAAATATTTTAGCTGGGAACGCAGGCGTCCCGCCTGCATCTTTTTTGTACAAAAAACGCCTAAAGATGCGGTCGAGACGATCGTGTTCCCGCAAAAAAATAAATTATTCCACTGAAATATTACAATTTTTTTTATTTTTTACTTTTTATTTTTTACTTTGTTTTTTTCTATTGTTAACTCTTTTTCTACAATTTCAGCGGCGGCTGGTAACGCTTCAACAATCGTGTTGAAAATATGCTCACTTCCGATTTTTTCTAATAATCCATACTTTTTCATGACATTCATCGGCTGCGGTTTTACTCCGCTTAATAGAATAGTCATATTAGTTCTTGCGGCTCTTACTAATAATTCTTCCAACACATTTACACCCGTTAAATCCATCATTGGTACGTTTCTCATTCTTAAAATAATAACCCTACACTGTATCCCCGCAATCGATACCTGAAATTTCGACGCTGCCCCAAAAAAGAACGGTCCATATATTTCATAAACATGCACCCCATCCGGAACTTCAAATAACCGTAACGCAAACGGGTCTTCATCCGGATCATCATCACAAAGTTTGTATAACCTGTTGTCCATCGAACCCGTATCAAACATCCCCTCCATTCTCCTCATAAATAAAAACGAAGCCAGAATCAAACCAACCGGAATCGCAATCGTTAAATCAAGAAAAACAGTTAACAAAAACGTAATCAACATAACCGAAACATCACTCTTCGGCGCACGAAAAATTACCTTTGAACATAATCGATATTGACTCATATTAATCGCCGTCATAATCAAAATACCCGCTAAAGCTGCTAACGGAATTTTCGCTGCATACTTTCCGAAAAATAAAACAATCACAAAAAGCGTAACAGCATGAATCAATCCCGCAACCGGCGTCCTGCCTCCATTGCGTATGTTTGTCGCAGTCCTTGCAATTGCACCAGTTGCCGGTATGCCGCCAAAGAAAGGAACAACAATATTCGCTATTCCTTGCGCTGCCAACTCCGTATTCGAACTATGTTTCGTTCCTATCATACCGTCAGCAACAACCGCCGATAAAAGAGATTCAATCGCACCAAGCATCGCAATCGTTACAGCTGCACTGAAAATCGGAGATATCGCCGACCAGTCAATTTCAGGTACAGATATTTGAGGCATCCCTAACTTCAACTCTGTCGGTTGCTGACCTACAGTCTGCCCTATCGTATCAACAGGTAACTTAAATATCATTACAATTAACGTGCAAATTAAAACCGCAAATAACGAACCCGGAACCCGCTTTGTTATACACGGCGAAACTAGAATAATAAAAATCGATATCACAGCTATTAACGCCGCCCACAAATTAATAGAATCACAATACTCATAAAAGAAAATCAATTTACCAATAAATTCAGACGGAACTTTTACACCCTCCTCCCAAGAAAAACCAAATAACTCCGGCGTTTGAGAAGCCATAATGACAACAGCAATTCCCGCCGTAAATCCTAACGTTACCGGATACGGAATATATTTTATCAAACTGCCCATGCCGGAAAATCCCATAATCACTAAAAGAACTCCAGCAATAATAGTCGCAACACAAAGACCTTGCACGCCCTGAGCCTGCACTATTCCATAAACAATTACAATAAACGCACCCGTCGGCCCGCCTATTTGTACTCGCGAACCGCTAAATAAAGATACAATAAAACCTGCTATTATAGCCGTATAAAGACCCTGCTCTACCGAAACACCAGACGCCAAACCAAATGCAATCGCAAGCGGTAAAGCTACTATTCCAACAATAATACCGGCAATAAGATCATTAAAAAATTGACGTAACGTGTAACCCTCACGCAATACGCTCAAAAGCTGCGGTTGAAAAACCATGATATGTTTAAACTGTAATTTGTTTAATTATGTTTGATTTGAATTGAATTGATTTGAATTGATTTGAATTAAATTGAATTGTAATATCTCAGTGGGATATTAAAAAAAACAAGTAACAACCCGCTAACAATAATAGCAAGTTGTTACTTGTCGCCTTTTTTTATGGCAAATAAAGGAAAGTTTATATTTTTTTGTTTGTCAATATTTCAGTATTCAGATTAACTAATTATCTAGTTTAATTTTTTTTCTTCGTATTGACAAATTCTACTCTATGCTGATTTCTTGCTCATTAACTTTTTTCGTAATCCGAGACCAGCAATTCCAATTCCTACAATTAACAACGTAGCCGGTTCAGGAGTTTCACCTCCGCCGCCGCCTTCACCGCCGCCGCCGCCTTCACCGCCGCCGCCTTCACCGCCGCCGCCGCCGATTATCGATGCGGTGTTTTGATAAACATCTGCCGAAAGACTAATAAATGACATACTGTCGTTATAAACATAACTCTCTATTCCGCTATATTCAAACGGAATACCAAGCAACATAAACGAAATATTATTGTTGCCCGATACAAGTAAATCTTGAACTTTGCTAAGGTCTAATTCAAATTGATGTTGACTCGCATAATCATAATTTGCATTAAGCATGTCTTCACTTAAAAAATATTGACTCGCATCTAAAAGCGTACCGTTGAGATAAATTCCAAGCAATTCACCTAGAACCGCAAATGTACCATTTACATAATTATATGAAGCTGTAGCAGCGTCATTGATAAACCCTGTCGTAAATGCAACTATACCAGATTGAACCGGAACTGCACCAAGAGTTTTTAAATCATTATGACCAAGATAATCAATAGAACCGTCCGCATTATAAGTATATTGACCGGCTTCATCAAAATAACCTCCGATATACGTTGTTATTACACCTGAACCATTTACAGCAAAATTCGATAATCCTCCCGCATTCATTGCTATATCACCCAATAAATCAGCCGTCGAAGTATAAATAACACCATCGGGTTTGGCACCAGTCGAACCTACGAAACCAGAAACACTCGGACCATAAGTAACACTCGGACTATACTCATGAGCAGCACTGCCGTATCCTTTAAGCGATTTTTCAACTGCCGCACGACGGGCATTTATTTTTGAAGAATCACCTGCCATATACTTGTCATATTCTGCAGCAAAGACATCAGTAACAGTAGCATGCCAATTTAAAGCTCGTGTATTGGTTCCGTCCGCGTATGCGTCCGAAGCTTCATACAGTCCATCAGCTAAACCGTTATGATCACTGTCAACAACAGTTCCTTCTACATTCGCACCATTTTCATTATACTTGCTAGTTATTGGTGTACCTGTTCCTATATAAATTGTATCAGCAGCAGCAATTCCTATACAGGAAACTAAAATACCAATTGCGATTACAATACTCGCATATCTGGTATATTTGAAATTAATGTTTAAAGTTTTCATTTCTTTCCTTTCCATTCTAACTTCTATTTTTTGTTGCGATTAGCAACATCTGGTTAAAAGATTACCGCCACGCACGGTAATCTACTCTTTTCGGCAGCAACTCATTGCGGCACATCAATACTTGCACAACTTATGCCAATCTAGTTTTATATTTTTTTGTTAAATTGTAAAATACGACTAATCAATATCTTACAAAAAAACATTTTTCTGCCAAAACATAAAATAAAATAAATGTAAACTTAACCTGTATAAATTTAACATGCAAATTAAAGCATCATGACCAAAATCAATACAGTGTTACTTGCTGATAATATATAGCCGCCAATTACAGGTTGCGATTAATTATAATATAAGTTACATTTTTTCATATAGGCGAATATTATATAGTAAAAAAATAAAAATCTGCTCAATATTGATTGACATCTTAATTTAACATTATAGAATCGTAAAAAATTCGCCTGAGATATTGCTTTTTTAGAAATTACCATTAATTTTTTTTGTAAATTATTGCCTGTATGCCGACGTTAAATTTAGAATTACAAAATCCTTTTGCTTTATTTCTTTTGCTTTTTTTGATACCGGTTTTTTTGATTTATTTTTTGAAATCACGTTCTCAACGAATTATTGTAACAACAAATATTTTTTGGCTTGAAGTTCTAAACCGTTATAGCAAGTCATATTTTTTTGAGCGGCGTCAATATTATTTTTTGTCTTTATTTTCGAGTTTATTTTTTGTGATATTGCTCGCTGCCGCATCTGTTGATCCTGTTTTGCAAACTTCCGAAAAAAATGTAAATCAACTTAAAACCGTAATCGTTTTTGACAATTCGGCGAAAATGAATATCCAAAACGATTCCGGTAAAATTCTGTTCGGCGAAGCTATTGAAAAATTAATTCCGTTGTTAAATACAGTCTCATCAAATCACCGGATTGCTATAATTTGTACAGTTGATAATAACTCAAACAACCGTACCGGTTCGTCTATTTTGACCGGATTTACAAACAACAAAAATGAATTAAAACAAAAAATCAAAATAATTCACAACAGCAATATCCCCATTACAAAATTAAATGATTCAATTGAACTTGCCGAAAAACTAATCGAACATGACAATCTCTTGCACGAAAATTCGGCGAATAATCGTAACGATAAATCAGATATTAGTTCTCATATTAGTTCTCAATCACGGATTCTTGTTTTGACTGCCGGCGAAATGTTAAATCAATATCGGCGAAATAAAAATCACAGCGAAGAACAAACCGCAAACTCGAAATTGCCGGCAAATTTTTCAAAACCGAAAATTGAATTTTGTCTGTTCGGTAAAACGGTTGATAAAATGTACAAAAATATTGCAATAACAAATTTTCAATCGCGGTTATCATTTAATGATTTATCTCGGTATGAATTGTTTGCTGAATTGCGTAATTTCGGAAACGTTGTCATCAAGACACAATTAAAAATTTTTGTTGAAAATCAGCTTTCAGATGTAATTCCGATAGAATTGAATCCGCAAGAGACAAAATCGTATTTTGTCAACAGAGAAATTACGCCGCCGAGAATTATTGATACAAAAAATACGCAAATCAGAAAAAGTCCCAACGCCGGATTAATAATTCGAGGTGAAATTGATATTAATGATTCGTTTGAATCCGATAACGCCGCATATTCGATTTTATCTGTTCCCAAGCTGCAAAAAATTTTGTACTACGGTGAAGACAATTTTTTTCTAATGAATGTATTGAAATCGTACTTGTTGCAGTTTCAGCGTAATATCAATATTGAGCGAATTACAGCAATTCCCGAAATCGTGCCGTTTGATTCTGTACTTGTTATAAATCGTAAAGTGCCGCCTCAATTGCCGACCGGTAACATGATAATTTTTGATCCGAAAAATAATTGTAATTTATTTGAAATCGGTGACTTAATATCCTCGCAGCAAGTTATAGGATTTAATTCTAGTGATTCTTCTTTGGTTAAATTTACACAATTTGACGGTATAGAATTATCAGGAGTTCATAAGTTGAATTTGAATAAATCAAAAGACAATAAAACACCGGTAATTTTACTTTCTACGGCAGAAAATTATCCTGTTTACTTGCTATGGAATTTCTGTAACGAAAATGAAACCGATAAATTTATTAACATTGTCGATTCAACTGCAATTCAAACAACTCTTCCTGAATT
The DNA here is from genome assembly GCA_031278315.1 of Planctomycetaceae bacterium. Taxonomy (GTDB): domain Bacteria; phylum Planctomycetota; class Planctomycetia; order Pirellulales; family Thermoguttaceae; genus WRKP01. The sequence goes on from JAITKS010000126.1 coordinate 5,563, forward strand.
AGATTCAAATTTAGATTCAACACTAGATTCAAAACTAGATTCAAAACTAATATCCGAATCGTTTTTTACAGACAACAATAACAAAACCGATTTGAGATCAATATCACGAGTTTTGGTTTTTGCGGCAGATATTTTGCAAAGTGAATTTGTTTTGCGGGCGTCGTTTCCAATTTTGATAAATAATGCACTTAACTATTTTAGTAAAGCAGACACCGAACCGGAACAAAATTATAAAACAGGTGATTCGGCTGTCTTGAATATGGAAATTACATCAGATTGGGTAGAGTTGAAATCACCGGACGGCAAAATAAAAATCTTGCCCGTTTATTCAGATACAAAATCAACAATACGGACTATAACTACCGGAGAATTTAGAGAAATCGGAATCTATGAAATTTACGAAATTTACGAAAAAAATTTTGAAATCAAAGATACAAAATCACAATCTGCCGCAACTGATAAATCTGATAAATCAAAATATTTGATCAAATATTTAGCATGCAATTTCGATAGTAATAAAATAAATGTAACGAATAATTCTCAAGATAATTCTCAAATTAACGATATGAAATTAAAAGAATCTGTTATAGAAATTCCAGATAAAAACAAGAAAACAATTTTCGATTTTAACGATTTATCTTTTTGGTTTTTATTTACTTCTGCGGCATTGGTTTTGATCATTTTTGATTGGCTTATTTTAAGCCGCTCTCACGTGAAAGTATCGAAAACAATTTAAAAATATACTTTTCACACTTTAAATTTCGGTATTCGTTTTAAACTAAAATCGCCCTGAAAGGGCAACAGGATTATAACCCGCCCCACTCGGGGCGGGTAAAAGCCCTCCTCCAAATCGGGCAGCCCTGAAAGGGCGGTAAGAAATAAATCCGCAATTAACAGATATTGTGAAGAATCCGACAAAAAACGACAAATAGCAATTCATTCACGCATAAAATAAAATCACCCAGAAAGGGCGGTAAAAAATAACGACAACAATTATTGTTCCGTTTCCATTACGTTGGTTATGAGTCTCAATATCCGGCCGCCCTTTCAGGGCTTAGGTTTTTGGGGGATTTTACCCGCCCCGCTGGGGCGGGTTATAATCCGATCGCCCTTTCAGGGCTGGTATTGTTTAAAACAAATACCGAATTTTCAAGTATGAATAGTATATTACACCAAGTTTTATTTAAGCAATTTACAAATTTGCGAATGCACGGTCAACAAACTACAAATACTCATTTTTCAATAATCTACGGCACAGTTAAAAAATGCCGGCAAAATCTTTGCGCACAATCGACACAAAATAATTACAAATTCTTATTGCATTTTTCACGCAGTCTGTCTTCATTACTATTATTGTTACAATTATTCTTGATCGCTTTTTGTATAAATAATTTTCTTTACTCATCCAAGCCGAATTTACTTCTCGCCGATGAATCCAATAACTACTACGAAATCAACGAAGAAAACGATAATAATAATACAATACCTAAAACTTCACTCGCAAATCCTATGGAAAAATACTTTAATAAAAATCTATCAGACCAAACTGAATCTAATGACACATACTACAACTTTACAGATTACAATCAACAAACACCTTTAACGAAATCTACAAGTTTTTCAGATCGTACAATTCCGCTTCACACAAAAAAAATCTCTGAAAAAAACAATAACAAAAGAAATAATAAAATAAAACTCACTTCTGCTGTAGATACACAAATTCAAAATAATAACAATACCGAAAATTCTGAAACTCATTCCGAAATAACGCCGCCGCCGACAACTCCAACAACTTCAACAACAGATTTTTTCGACCCGTTCAACGCAAAAGTACCTCAATATTCTCAACAAGATTCTCAATCAACGCAAAATTATAATCACCTCGACAACAACCAAAATAATTTTGGATTCTACCAAAATCTATACCAAAATCCGCAATCATACTATCAAGCTCAAGCTCAAGATTACTCTCAACCAGATCAACTCCAGCAGCTTCAACAACTCCAACAGCTTCAACAACTCCAGCAGCTTCAGCAGCAATATTATCAACAATATTACCCGCAGTATTCTTCACAGTATTATCCGCAATACAATTCACAATATTATCCGCAATATTATCCGCAATATTCGCCTCAGTATTATCCGAATTATGATGCGATGTATCCGTATTGGGGTTATGGTCAGAATTATGATTCATCCAGCTTTTACGGCTATTCGCCCAATGCGATTAATAATCAGCCTGCACAATCACCAAACGATACGCTGCGTCAAAACGATTTACTTGATCCAACAGCCAACCGCGAATTAGAACGAATCGCACGCCGTGAAGCTATCGAAGCCGCCCGCTTGGAATCAGAATGGGCACCTAAACCGCCTCGACCAATTCTTTATCCGATACTTACTAAATTTTGGGCTTGCGTTACCACACTTAGCCCATTCAACGCACCATCGGGACCTGATCGCGGAGTCGGTATGCCTCTCCGCAACGGCAGCTGGTTAGATCGGCCCTACTATTTCGGCGGCTTTATCGGAAAAATAAACGGCTCCGAATTAGTATCAAATATGATCAAACAAAATAGCGGCGCAAACGGCGGATTGATTCTCGGTTACAACATGAACGAATATTGGGGTCTCGAAGGACGCTTGCACTTCGCATCAATCGACATTAAAGAAACTACAAACGGAGCCGCACAATACGTTATGTGGTACACTTCTCAAAATCCCGGAACTAATGTTTACGTACCCGGTTTGACAACTCGAAGTAACCAACTCACAATTATTGATGTCAGCGTACACTACTATCCTCTGGGGAACGCCAGATTTCGACCCTATCTCAAATACGGACTCGGTTTCGCACGCGAATCGTTTTACGATACCTTCGGAAAAAAACAAACCGCCGAAACATTGACTATGCCATTCGGATTCGGTTTAAGATATTGGTGGAATAAACAATTTGCCATTCACGCTGATATCGTTGATAACGTAATTTTCTCACACAATATAGTCAAAACACAAGGAAACTGGGCTTGCACTATCGGACTAACTTATTCTTTCGGAAACAATAATAAAAGACGACCAATAGTACATTGGCCCTACACCCCAAGCAGCGGCTCAAGAAGATAATTTGTAAATATATCAGCCTTTGATTTCATGCACGATAAATCATAATTTCATGCGTGATGAATAATAATTTTGTGTGAGGTGAATCAATGATTTTTTGTGTGCGGTGAATGCATTTGGTTCCGTGTGAGATGAGTACATCACGCACGGCTATATCGGAGAAGCCTCTTTGGGGCAATCGAGAATGAATTTTTATATCTCAATGAGATATTTCTAAAATAGACATTAATTTTGCGTTGTAATGATATTGGTTAATCGTTACGTTTTAATAACACAAGATCAATGGATCAAAAACAGATTATAAAAAACGTATGTTAAAGATTTTTCTGCTTACATATCCGGCATCAAACTTTTTAATAAATATAAATATGAATATGAAAGTGTTCTTGTATTATTGAAATTCATTGAAATTCATTGTACTCTGCGTATGTTTTTGACCTAACCAAACTCTGATTTTACGTTGTACCGGTTGAGATTGACGAATCAATAAACATGACGATTCACGGTCAATTATAATGCTGCCTTTGTCTGATAATTTGTCTATTGTATGTTGTCTATTGTTATCAGAATTATTATTTTCATCTTTATTTTTATTATTTGTTTTAATTGTTTTGTTCCATGTCATCGGTTCGATAACTGTACATATAGAGTCAACAATTTGTTCCGGTGTTTCTTTTTCGATATTGCTTTCTTTATTTGTGTCATTTTCCAGCAATTGTTTTGTAAGTTTATAAGAATGTATTTCGACACTCATTTTATTCTGTTGTTTTGCGGCATGGTTTGTTGTTATTTCAATGATATTTCCGCCTACAATTCTATACGTTAGCGGTACCTCATCGATCGATGCTAATAATTGTTCTAATGCTTCGTTCAACGTTATTTTATTCGCACGTACCCGCCCCCGCAATTGTCCGAAAGATACATTAACACGATGCAATTCTTTATGATCAACAATTATCAATATTCCGTAAATATTCTCAATTTGATTAAATATAACATTCAACGGTGTTTCTTGATAATAATTCATAGTAACTTCGGCATCAACTTTGTCCCATCCGAAAACTTCAGGAGCTAAATCTGATTCTACTTTATTTGTTTTTTGAGATAAATTACGCAATAACCTAATTTGATCTAAAAGACGAATCGTTTCATCTGCTTTACGCCGGCTTGTACAAATTATAATCGACGAATTATCTAATCGAATTTGCGGTTTCAATTTATTATCGTTACTATTTTGTGTATCATTATCAACATTAGCAGGATCAATCATCCGCACAATAATTTCCTCAAGACGCTTTAACGTCAATTGATCACTTTCCGCCGTACCTTTTACAATATCTGAAACATCGATTGTCTCTTCTACTAATTTATTTCTTTTATCCGGCGGCGTTGTAATTGTTAATTGATCATTTTCAATTTCCGTAACTAAATTTAACGGCGAAAGAATTTTTTCTAAAATTTCATTGACATTACTTTTTTTAATTTCGCCTGAAATTTCGCTATCAATTTTCAGTCCGGCAGCACGTATCTGTTCGGCATCAAACGAAATTGGAATCTCTGTCAATTTAGAAATTGAGCGTATTACTTTTATTAACGCAGCTTTTTCGTATTTCACTCCAGCAATCGATTGTTTCAAACGCGCTGTAATATCGACTCGCTTAAAAGAATTGAAATTATTTATTCCGCCGAATTGTTGATTGTTTTTACTTCTGTTTAATTCATTCCAATAATTTTCAATAGAATTTGCCGGCAGAGATTCAGAATGAGCCGCATTTGTAGAGTTAGCCGGATCAGTCGGATCTGTCGGATTAGTCGAATTAGTTGGATGTGTAATTTCATTTACGTTAGTTGAAATATCATTGTTGTTATTCGATTGAATAGTTTTATTGGGCGGCGGCGGTAACAAAATCGGATCGTAATTATTGTTTTTCTGCTTTTGCTTTGACTCTGTTTTTGAAACGTTATCAGACTGAGACGATATCGGCGTATCATGTTGATTTTCTGTAATTGTTTTCGGCGGAATATTCGGCGGAGTTGGTTTTATCGTTGGATCATTTTGACCGTTTTCTTTTATGCCGTTATTTAGATCAGACGGCTTGATAGGATCGATCGGCTTGATTGGATCGATCGTTTTGATTGGATCGACAATTTCAGTTGAGTCTTTTTTTTGTATGAATAATATACCTGTTGCGGCAAGAAGAATAACAAGTAATATTGCCGGAATCGACAACATGATTGTACGTTTACGAATTTCCGTTTCAGAAAAATTTTCTTGTAATTTTGGCTCTTGATTCGGTTCAGATGAATTTGTTGCTATTACCGAATCGGGCGAACTATGCTGCAGCGGATTTAAGTTATTGAGAGTAACATCAAGCGGTTTGTTTACATTCAGCAAACCAGAGTCAGTTGCCGAGCTTAACGAGTTAGGAAAGAATTTTATATTTGTATTTAAGTCATCTTGTTGTTTTGGATTATGTTGTAATGAATTTGGCGTTGGTGTTGGATCGGTTTCGACTTCATTTATTTGTTGTATATCATTTTTTGGTTTAGGCGGTTCAATCAACACCATACCGCCGCAACGCGGACACGCAAGAATTTGACCAATCAATACCTCACTTTTAATTGATATTTTTGCGCTGCAGGTTGTGCATTGTACTAAAAATAAACTGTTCATAATATACTATTCATACTTGAAAATTCGGTATTTGTTTTAAACAAAACCAGCCCTGAAAGGGCGATCGGATTATAACCCGCCCCAGCGGGGCGGGTAAAATCCACCAAAAACCTAAGCCCTGAAAGGGCAATCGGATATTGTCTCAATAATAGTAATTAGTTTGCATTTATTTTTTAAAACACGAAACACACAAAATTACACGAAACACACGAAAATCATATACAACATCTTTTCGTGCATTTCGTGATTTTTCGTGTGTTTCGTGTTTAAAAATTTTTTCGTAAAATTTCTCAAAGGTTTCAAATTTATTTTTAACAAACCTTATTACCTTATTAACAAATTCATCTTTCAACAATAAGGTAATAAGGTTGAAAATAAGGTTAGTTGTAAAATTCATAAACCCCAAAAAGTTGAAAAATAAAAAATCTGCTGATATTTTTATTTTTACTTTTTATCTTTGAACAGTTGAATAGTTTCGTAAAGTTTTGCTGAGTTAGATAATTTTTCGTTTTTGTGAAAATAATTTATCATTACAGATCGCTGTATTGGATTCATTTTTTCAAGCCAAGTTTTTAACTCGTCAAGAACTTTCGCATCGGCTGTAGTACAATATTGCA
>JAITKS010000128.1 GCA_031278315.1 Planctomycetaceae bacterium
AAATATTTTTTAGTAATTCACTTAAATTTAAAATCTAAAATCTAAAATTACAAAATCTGATTTCTCTGTGTTCTCTGTGTCCTCTGTGGTTAATAAAAAAAATATTCCACTGATATATTACTTTTCTTTTAGTCTCCATAAAGATGGAGTTAGTAAAGCACTTGCTCGAATAGTTATTGTTTTTGAATTTTCTGTAAATTCTGTTTTCGCTTGAATAACGGCATTCGGACTCGTAGTTGATGCAATAGATTTTAATTTTTTGAATCTATTCGGATTACCAGACTTCGCATAAATTTTGCCAAGCTCATAAGCCGAAAAAACAAAAAAGATATCATAAACCGGTAACGATTTCTCAATTCCTTCAATCGCCGTTTCAAATTGTTTTTCCTGTTTTTCACGATTCGCCGCCCTGTCAATAGAATAACAAACGGCATCTTGCCGGACTGCAAGTAAAATATTCAGTCCATCGTTTCCGTTGTTTCTGTTTAGATTTTCCGTTACGAAAAATTTTATCGGCGATTCCTTCAACAAATCTGATAATTTCACCGTTACACTTGTCAAATTGAATCCATGAAATTGTCTATAATCTTTACGCACATTGGCAGAATAGACATCAGGAAATTCCTTTGCCATTTCCGCAAACATTAAATCAAATGCTTTCGTAAATTGCTCGCCTTCCGTAATTTTGAACGCTCCGATAACTCCATTGTCATCTGACCACGTTGCAGCCGTGTCCAATTGACCGCATCGAATCGAACCAAGCAATCCCCAATAATAACAAACAGCAATCCGCCGAAGTATGATTTCTAACTTCTGCGTATTAACAAGATTTTTTCCTGTAAATTCACCGTCTTTAGTACGGTCTTTATCAAACGGAAATTTCGGTAAGAACTCGTTAATATCATCGTTGGCGTCATTATTATTGTTGTTCGAGTTATAATTATTTTCGGCACTATGATTTTCTACCGTTTGATCCGACTTGCCGGACTCATTTGAATTATCTGGATTATCTGGATTGTTTGAATTGTTTGGATTAAGTTTTTTACTTTTTTGTTTTGTCGATATAGATTTTAATTCTTTTCGTTCTTCTGCAGTCAAAAGATATTGACCGATAGCTTCGTCAAGAATAATTTCATATTGTGAGCGTTGCAGTTTTGTCATGTTTACAGCAAGATGCGAAGCGAGAACAGCATTTTCCGGCATGTAGAATGCGTGAAACGGACTTGTAATATTTCGGCGTTGTTGCATCAATTTTGCTTGTTCGGTATTAGGACTAGCGATTTCGATTTCGTGAATTACGTAATCATTTTTCTTTTCGTCGTAATAAAAAGCGTATTCTATAAATTCCGCTTGTTCGGCTAGCGAGCGAATATGTCCGATAGAGAGTCTTGCGGTTGCTTTTTCGATAACGGTTTCAGCTTTTGCGGCAGCGTCAATTTCGGCTAAAGTCAATGCGGCGCGAGTAGCGAGTTGCGGGATATTTTTTAAGTCGAATATTGCGGTTAAAAGTTTATTGGTTTCATCTGATTTAGGTAATAATTTCAGCGGGTCGTTGGGCAGCGAGTCGAGTTGAAATTCAGTTGCGATAAAAATCCAACCGTTGTGTTGTTGAACGTAGAGATTTCCTAGCGGCCATTTGAATTTGTCTGTTTTTATAGCGTAGCGTCCGTTGTCGAGTTTTTCGGCATAATTGTTTCCCAGCTGTTTGATAACATTGCTGTCAGCGTTTAACGGCATAAAAATTAACGGATAATATAATATTCCATCGGTTTGAATAATTAAACCGAAAGGTTGTTTAGAATCGAAATGTTTACTGATAAATTTTTCGTATAAATTTAGTAAATTGTCGAGTTCTACAGGTTGTTCAGTGTTGCCGTGTTCTTTACGGATTTGTTCGGCGACAGTGTGTATTACTCGTTTGTAATCATCGAAACTCGCAATTGAAACGGCGATAACAGATTTTAATTCCGTTCCATTATTAGCGATCAAATTTATAGTCCGTATTGTTCGTTCAAGTAAACGTTTACTTTTACTTGAACTTTTACTTTCGCCGGAGCTGCGGTTAGATTCATTCTGCTGATTATCTGATTGTTGACCGACTCGATATGGTTCAGACGAATCTGATTCTAATATACGCCGAATCAATCGCCGAATCGGTTGAGCTGTTACGATATCAGTTATGGCAAATGTTGTAATTAACATTGCCAAGATTATGCTAATAAAATTTTTCATTTTCATTTTTGTTTTTGTTTTTTCAAATTTTTAATTTTTAAGTGTAATATATTTTCATCACACATTAGACTTCGGCTCGAATCGAAAATTAAAGCAAGAGCAGAGCAGTTTCAAATTATCTCCCAAAGCAACTTTCAATTTCAGCCTTATAAATACAGTCTTGCTGCAACAGTGACGCAACAATGACGCAACAGTGACGTAGTATTGACAAAAATATCTATTTTGTCAAGTTAGCATAATTGCCTTTTGAGAATTACGAAATAAACAAAAATTTGTAATATACCAGTGGAATATTTTTTTTGACAGGATAAACAGGATTACAGGATAGTGGTTAGTTCGCATGCGGAGATTAGTACGGATTCTAAAGTTCAAATCACTATTGTTTCAAGTTTTGATTCTTTTAATTTATTATTTAAAAAATCTGTCAATCCTGTCAATCCTGTAATCCTGTAATCCTGTCAAAAAAACAAAACTAAAGATACGGTCGAGACGACCGCGTTCCCGAAAAAAAATAAATTATTCAACTGATATATTACGAAAATTTTTATTTCATATTTTTTGTGTATTTTGTATTTTGTATTTTCGTGTGTTTCGTGTTTCAGAAAAAATATGTATCGTATTTTGAATTGCAATTAAAACAGAAAATTAAGATGAGAGTAATATATTACAAAAAATGGTAATACTCAGCGAAATAGAAACATATACATTATGTTTCTATTTCTATTTTTTGTGATTTTTGTATTCCCTTACATGTTTAACAAAAAATTGTGCCGATATATTACCATATTTTTGTAACAATTATTCCGAGCGGAATTATATCACAATTGATAATCAACGAGAGAATAATAATTCAGTGTATGTTGGTAACGGCCAGAGTTCGTCGTCAACCAATTCTTCTAACTTATCTACAGTTTCCCGCAATAATTGCATTGTCGGCAGAATTTTATAACAGCAATATTCAGCGGCATTTATTACTTCGCCTTCCGGTATTTTTGTTATAGCTTCTTTTAATGTTTTCAGTTGACCAATCAAAGCGTCAATTGAAGCGTCTAATTCATTTAACAGACCTTTTTGCAATGCTGTTGTGGCAGCTTTTATCAATGTTGTTTTATAATTTAATGCGGCAGGTAAAATCATCGTTCCAGCAACTTCAATTGCCGATGACGCTTCAATGCTGATCGTTTTGATATAATTTTCTGAATAAATTTCATGTCTTGAATCTGCCTCGCTTTTGCTGAATACATTGTATTTTTCGTATAATTTTATCGATTCTTCAGCATTTATTAAAGGTAAACAATCAACTGTCGTAACCAAGTTCGGTAAAGCGCGTTTTTTAGCTTCGGCTTTCCAGTCTTCGGTGTAACAGTTGCCGTTGTAAATAACAGCGTTGTGTTTTCTAATTGTATCCGAAACTATTTCATGCACTGCGATATTAAACTCTTTACCTGTTTTCAAAGCTTGTTCAAGTTTTTCTGCCATGTAATCTAAACTTTCAGCGACAATCATATTTAGAATCGTCGTTGATCTTGCAATATTTTGACTCGCGCCAACTGCACGGAACTCAAATTTATTTCCTGTAAATGCAAACGGACTCGTTCTGTTACGATCCGCACTATGACGGCTAATCGGAGGTAACGACGAAACACCAATTTCAATCGGCGATAATTTTTTCGACGAAGTAGCCGCACCTTGTGCAAGCTGCTGAAATACCTCTTCGAGTGCGCCGCCAAGAAAAATTGACATAATCGCAGGAGGTGCTTCGTTAGCTCCGAGTCTGTGATCATTTGATGCGCCGCTAACTCCCATTCGTAATAAATCTCCGTGTAGATGTACGGCTCTTAATACTGCTGTTGCGAAAAACAAGAATTGTGCATTTTCGTGTGGTGTGTCGCCCGGCTCAAGTAGATTTTCACCATCGTCTGTCATCATTGACCAATTGTTGTGTTTACCGCTTCCGTTTATTCCTGCAAATGGTTTTTCGTGAAGCAGACAATGGAATCCATGCCGAGTTGCAATTGTACGTAACAATTGCATGATTAACATCTGATGATCCGACGCTAGGTTAGCTGGTTCAAAAAAAGGAGCTAACTCGAATTGAGCCGGTGCTACTTCATTATGACGAGTACGGACAGGAATACCGAGCAGCACTAATTCGTATTCGAGTTCTGTCATAAATCCGATTACGCGTTCAGGAATTGAACCGAAATAATTATCTTCAAGTTCTTGACCTTTAGGCGGTTTCGCTCCGAACAATGTTCGTCCGGTAACGAGCAAGTCTGGTCTTAAAGCGGCGAGTCGGCGGTCGATTAAGAAGTATTCTTGTTCGGCACCGACAGTTGAAAATACACGAGTCGATTTTTTGTTATCGAAAAGTTTCAATACTTTAAGAGCATGTTTTTCAAGTGCTGCCATCGAGCGTAACAATGGAGTTCTCATGTCGAGAGCTTCGCCTGTCCAGCTAACGAAAATTGTTGGGATGACTAGTGTTGAACCGTTTTTATGACGTAGAATAAACGCCGGACTTGACGGGTCCCAAGCAGTATATCCGCGAGCTTCAAATGTAGCTCGTATTCCGCCGGAGGGAAAACTGCTTGCGTCGGGTTCGCCGCGAATTAGTTCGCTGCCGCTGAATCGGGCAATTGATTTACCGCCGTTGACTGGCATTACGAAACAGTCATGTTTTTCGGCTGTGCTGCCTGTCATTGGTTGAAACCAATGGGTAAAATGAGTTGCTCCATGTTCTATTGCCCAATCAAGCATAACTTTAGCAACCGTCTCGGCAATCCCCGGATCGAGTTGTTTGGAGCTGCGAATCGTTTCTTGTAAAGATTCGAATACTTTTTCTGGTAATCGTTGATGTTGTACTGCTTCATTGAAACAATGATTACCGTAAATGGAAGATAAATCTGCCGTTTTACTCGTGAAAGTTACCGCCGACGAATTAGGGTCAGCGGCAACTGTGACGAGGGTCTTACGACGAACATTGATTGTTGACATGCTGTTTTTCCTCTGTAATTTAAGGGTTAATGAGTTAAATTTAATTTGGTTAAAGTTTAAAATGCTTTCATTTTATTGACGGTTCAAACCGCAAGATTAACTAGAAAGCAGACTACAGACTACAGACTCTACTGAATATGAATACGCATTTATATCAATGAATTTGATAGTACATATAGTACATGATGCGTATAAGTCATTTTTTTTGAGTTGTTGCAAGTGACTTTCACTTACAGTGAAATTTAATATCGCATACTCTATGCCATCTGTCAATTGAAATATAAATTTTGGCGTATTAAAAAATCAGCATAAATTAAATTCGGGTTAATTTCGCAACAAATAATTGAACTTACAAAATACAACGTCATCGGTAGATTTATCGAATTTCGACAAAATTGAATTTTATTGGCGGCGTAAGTAGAATTAACTCAAATTTAGTTTATGTAAATTATTTTTTAATTATTTTATTCAACAAAAAAGCAAGGTTATCTAATTTTAAATTAGCAAGATGACAAAAATGTTGAGTACCGCCCCAAAAAGTAACATTTTTGTTGCAATTCCTACTAGTATGGAAATATAGCAGTAAATCTAGTTAGATAAAATGATTCGGGTATGAAAATTTGTAATATAGTCAGCGAAATATAAAGTGAAAAATAAAATTAATAAAAAAATAAGATAAGTTATAGTGTTCCTTTATCCGTAAGCTAAAGCATACGGTTAATAAAGTGTCGTCCCTAGCGGGACTTCTTGATATTTAGCTCTGGGACCAGCTGTTTCAAGTTAAGCTTTTGGGTTATTTTGAGTGACCATTTAGTAATTTTTTTGTAGAGACGCGGTTTTTTCTTTTTCTTTTTTTTCTTGTGTTTTTTTGAATGCGGTCGTTGGTCGAACCTTTTATATTCAACGCAGGCGGCTTTGGTGAGTAAGAATGTTCCTAGTTCTTCGGGATTTAATTTTGTTGCCCATTCCCAGTCGTGATTTTCTGTAAATAAATCCAATCCGCCAACGTTTTCGATACGTTTCCCCGATCTCTGTTGCCGACACGGTTTCAGGAAGATTGGAAAATATTCCCAAAACAATGTCTCCATCCCGTGTCGGAGATTGAAGCCGAACTTCAATACGACGAATAGATAAACGCTACTTGGTTTCAGGACTTTCCAAATATCCTTGTTGTTCAAAAACAGTCCCTGTTTTCACTTCGCCGACCTGAACCAACTCGGTTGTCGGCTTCCAACGAGTTACGGCATGTTGACGAATCAAAAAAACCGTCTTTTTAGCAATAGCAGCAGAAGAATAGGATCCCACTGAAAAGAGAGTTTCTGAACCCCTTCGATCTGAGGGGCTTTTGTAATTAAACGCTATTCCAGATGCAACAAAGCGGGCTGGTTTCAGAACCCCTTCGATTTGAGGGGCTTTTGTAATTAAACGTAATTCCTGATGCAACAAAGCGGGCAGGTTTCTGAACCCCTTCGATCTGAGGGGCTTTTGTAATGCTCAAGACTTATCAATTGCAGTACAAGAATAGTTTCAGAACCCCTTCGATTTGAGGGGCTTTTGTAATTTCAACTTCAGATAATTGAATGCTCCGATTATAGTTTCAGAACCCCTTCGATTTGAGGGGCTTTTGTAATTATGATGCAGGATCAATAATCTGCAGCGGAAGTTTCAGAACCCCTTCGATTTGAGGGGCTTTTGTAATTTGCCATAGTAATTTTCTATACGGTGTTATTATGTTTCAGAACCCCTTCGATTTGAGGGGCTTTTGTAATCAAAGGTAACAGACCCTCCACAAAGGTCTGTACAGTTTCAGAACCCCTTCGATTTGAGGGGCTTTTGTAATATTGGCGGTCCCTCCCCCCACAAAGGCTAGTTTCAGAACCCCTTCGATTTGAGGGGCTTTTGTAATCATTTAAATAGGTATTGGTTAAAAGGACGAAGTTTCAGAACCCCTTCGATTTGAGGGGCTTTTGTAATGTCTTTTGCAAAAGTTTTTAAGCATAAAGGATTTACGCATAAAACCTCAAGAAAAAAATGGGATTTTTTTAACAAATTTA
>JAITKS010000130.1 GCA_031278315.1 Planctomycetaceae bacterium
TCCCGAAAAAAAAATTATTCCGCTGATATATTACTGAAATTTAAAATCTTACATATTCCCATGGCAATTCGGTATTTTCGGGAATATTGGAATGAACAATTAAATCTATGTTTAGGTCTGAATCATTAATTGCTTGTTGCCAATAATCGTAACGAAAATAATCAGTCCATGCATCTAATCTTGCTCCTCGCCGCCATGCTTGTTCTATAACTTTGCCTACTCGGCGGTCTGCTCTGCATAATAACGCTTCCAGCAAACTTGTCTCCAACGTATGATACTTCAACGAAACTCCAGTCCGTTTTACTCTATTAAGCAAACGGCTATGAACATCTGTAAAATATTGCTCTTTTTGCATCCCCGCCCGCTCCCATTTCGAATGAGGTTTCGGCACAAAATTTGATACATTCGACGTTACAGTAGGATTCCGCCCAGAAACTTTTTTACCTAATTTCATTATCTCAATTGATAGATCAATAATTCCATCAATATCGTTTTCCGATTCTTCCGGCAGTCCGCATAAGAAATACATTTTCACTCTGTTAAATCCATTCAAAAAAGCTGCCTCACAACCTGACATTAAATTTTCATTCGTTATCGGTTTACCGATTCGGCGTCTCATATCGTCTAAAGCGGCTTCCGGCGCAACAGTTAATCCGGATGTTCTTTCCGTTGTCAAATTTTGCATCATATTACTCAATTGACTATTCACTCTTAAACTCGGTACAGATATTGATACGCCCATCGGAGAAAGTTCTTCACGTAATTTCGCTAACAATAAATCGAGTTGCGGATAATCACTTGTCGAAAGCGATAACAACGAGACCTCATTACTCCCCGTTGCCAATATTGATTCACGTGCAATTCTTACAATCGAATCAATACTACGAAAACGAATTGGCTTTTTCTGCCTTGTACTCACACAAAATTTACATTGTCCCGGACAACCTCGCATTATCTCAATCGAAACCCGATCATGAACACATTCGACAAGCGGAACAATACGCTTTATCGGAGGCTCAAATCGATCAATATCATCAACAACCGCCGGATGAATTACATCGGGTAAACCTTGCTCAATCGGTTGCGGACAACCTGCAAGTCCGTTACTTTGAAATTGTACTGAATAAAAAGCCGGCACGACTATATTTTTAAATCGCCGTCCCATTTCAAGTAAAGCATCTCTACGTTTTAATGTTTTCCGCTCCGATTTTAATTCGAGCCAACTGTCACAAACTGCCGGCAATAATTCTTCACCGTCGCCGATAAGAAATATATCAATGAAATCACTCATCGGCTCAGGATTTGTTGCCGACGGTCCGCCTGCTATGATCAGCGGAAAAGACATTGATGTCCGCTTGCTGCAATGAATCGGTACGCCGCCGAGATCAAGTATCGTTAAAACATTCGTAAATGACATTTCATATTGCAACGTAAAACCAATTATGTCAAACTCAAAAAGAGGTGTAAAAGTTTCAAGAGAATAAAGAGGTAATCCGTTTTTACGTAACGATAATTCCATGTCGTGATAAGGAGCGAAAACCCGCTCACAAGACCACGCCTCGCATCGATTCATAATCGAATATAAAAGCTGAAGTCCGTAGTTACTCATTCCGATTGTGTAAACATCTGGAAACGCAAAGCAAAATCGTCCGCGAACATCTTCACGCCGCTTACAAATACTGCCAAACTCGCCGCCGATATATTGACCCGGAAGCATTACATCAGACAAAAGAATACGCTCAATACAATTACGAAACTCGATATCAAAACTATATTTTTCACACATGATTAATATTTAATATTTCAACTTAAAATTTTCAATTCGGAATTTAGAATTAAACAACCGTCGTTTGTGCTACGCGGTCTTCCAGATTCGGACGGAAAATAGTTAGAATCAATAAAGGAATAAACCATGCGATATAAAGTCCGCCTTGATGCAATTGCCAAAATTGTATTCCGATCATAATTATAGTCGAACAACTTAATAACGTAGCTAAATGTTTGTGTAAAGGCCAAAGCAACATCCCAAAACAAACCGCGAAAAAACATGCCAACACAGGTACACGATAAATTATGTCGTGATAAATCCAGAAACCGTCTGCACGGCTGAAAATTCTTAAACTGCTTTTTCCGACCATGTGAATAAGCTGCTCACTATAACTGCCAAGCGACACCGGAGAGAACAATAACAAAATCGCAAATGTTGCAACGGCAATACATGTTCCAATTAAAAAACGTATCCAACCTTTGCGCCAATAGAAACTACACCATAACGGCACAAGACAAATCGGATAAAACACCAGTGCCGCCGCCGAACCAATACAAATTCCAGCACAAAAAGGACGCCGGTAAATTGCTACCCCCCAAATAATAAGTGCTGCCGGAACAATATGATCAAGACGTCCAACCATCTGATTTGTGTACGGTAACAATAAATATAATGTCGCACAAGCTACACCGGTACGTATATTGCCGAAATGACAATGTCCAATGTAAATAAACGCAAGTACAATCAAAAGCTGAACTGAAACAGAAACCGCCATTATCAGACAAAATTGTCCAAGATTAGGCGTAGGAATAACTTGTGTTACCAATGATTCTGTATCTTGTAATTCTGTTATTGGGTCAGAAATCAATGTCGGTTTAGGAGGAGGTGAAATCAATACAGATGTTGATGCTGGTGTTGTTGTTGACGTTGTTAATGTTGAGCCTAATGTTGAGTGTGATGCCGCAGGTACTGATGAATTTGAAATCGTTTGAGTATTCAGCGGCAAAACAGTTGAGGCTGCATTTACAGATGATGTCGATTTTGTGATTGAATTTGTAGGTTCAGATAACATTACAGGAACCGGCACATTTTTTTGAGAAGTGTTAGTGTTATTGTCAGAAATTTTAGCGGTGTTGTTGTCTAATTTAGTATATGATTCTGTATGAGATTCATTGTGTGAATTTGTTACGGAATTATTTGTAACGATAATTTGTTGTAAAGTATTCGAGTTATGAGTTGAATCGGCGGTTGATATATTAGTTGTTTGTATATTAGTTGTGTTATTGTCGGGTTGATTTTTATTATTGTCATCATACGATATTTTATTTTGCAGCATTTCAGCTCTAATTTTTGGCGGCGGGACGAAAACAAGATTAGTGCGTTCCGAGAATACGATGAAAGGTCTGAATCCGGGTTGTAGGTTTGGCAATTCTTTTGGCGGCACGGTCAGGGTAACTGGATTCATACCAATTTTTTGATCGATATGTCTTGTTGTTAGGACATGTTCAAGCCGTACGATACGAATTGTATCAACTTTACTACCGCGATTAACGGTCAATGCGGCGACGACAAAAATTACCAAAAAGAAACACGAGAATGTTAAGCTGCCCGGTGTAAGATTAGGTTCAAGAAGCGGGCGGCGAACCATTACGGTATCGAAAAACAAGCGAATAAGCAGAAAAAAATCTATTACGAATAGCCAAACGTATCCCCATTGGCTATCGTTCATTGCCAAGAGAATCAATCCGGGAGTGAGTAGAATTATTCCAATGAGGTCAAGATTTCGCACACTCCAGACACGGTTAAACTTAAAAAATACAGCCAATATGATTAACGTTGAGACATAAAACCATGTCGTCGGGAGCATCTCATATTGAAGCATGGAAGTTGGCATAAATTCAATTTAGGATATACTGCCCGCATTATGAATTTCAGCAATTGAGAACATATATTTATCAAAATCTATTACCGGTTAGGTATTGACAAATGTTTCCGAAATCTAATGTGTGAACAGTTTAATTTTAAAAATAAAAATAAAAATAAAAATAGTAAAAGTAAAAGTAATTATTCTGCGGAATTTCTGTTTTTTTATTAACTATGTCAATTTAAGAAGTTATAACCGCAGACATGTTGTAGTGATTCAATTTTGTTATTTGGAGTACACTTCATTTATGAATACTGTATGAACTGATATTATTGAAATGCATCAACTGCAGCAATTAATAATCTTTGCGGATGTTTATCAATTTTTGTCTTTTAGTATGATAATTTTTTGTGTGGATATTAAAGGTCGAAGTATATACTATTTCAAATTCGTTGCAATCGGGGACAATTATGATAAATGGTCAAATATTCTGATCGTGTAATATTGATCGTGTAATTTTGTCAATTGTTTTTATAGTCTTGAAAGAGCAGTACGAAATAAAGACTAAATCATAACAAAATTCTAATCACTTCTGTTTTGCTGTAAATAATTATAGTTACGGTAACATAGCGGTAACATATCAGCGGAATATTTGTTTTTCAACTTTTTTTGGATTATGAATTTTCAAACTAACCTTATTTTCAATCTTATTTTTCTGAACAAAAACAATCTTAGTATCAATAGCAATGAATCCTCAAAAAAAAAACCTTATTACCTTATCGTTGAAAAATGATTTGTTGTTAATAAGGTAATAAGGTTGTATGAGTGTTGCTAATCGGCTACTAAGTTTTTTGGTGTTTTTTAGTGAATAGTTTAGTTCAGAAAAATAAGGTGAAAAAAATAAGGTTAGTGAAAAATGAATTTGAAACCTTTGAGATATTCTTCTGATCTATTACAAGAATCTAATCTATTCACATTACTTTTATTTAGCGGTTAGTGAATAATCTTCATAACATTTTCGGCTCATTACTATTTGAGTCATCTGATAATCTTTTGTAACTTTAGTCGGGAATATTTTATCAAAATTTTCCCGTTTCAGACTTCTCTGTGATCTAATGTTTTTTTTGCAATCACTAACTTCTAAAAATAAATAACTTCTCCCCTTCGATTTAAGGAGCTTTTGTAATAACAATAGGAGAAAAATTAATATGTAAATTCTAGTTTTAGAACCCCTTCGATCCGAGGGGCTTTTGTAATTCCGAATAACCCCAAATCGAAGAATTACCGTTGGTTTCAGAACCCCTTCGATTTGAGGGGCTTTTGTAATCAAGACTAAGGCCATTTTGGGGATATGGGACAAGTTTCAGAACCCCTTCGATTTGAGGGGCTTTTGTAATCAAATGTGAGGCAGAATTATGTAAACTTTTCAAAGTTTCAGAACCCCTTCGATTTGAGGGGCTTTTGTAATTGTTATATGGCATCACGTATCACATAGTGATAGTTTCAGAACCCCTTCGATTTGAGGGGCTTTTGTAATCATGTCCGCTATTACTCTATAGCGGATTCGGGTTTCAGAACCCCTTCGATTTGAGGGGCTTTTGTAATGCAAGCAAAACTAACATATATACAACAGCGAGTTTCAGAACCCCTTCGATTTGAGGGGCTTTTGTAATTCCAGCCGAATATCGATTATATCCGACTATACAGTTTCAGAACCCCTTCGATTTGAGGGGCTTTTGTAATTGCCAAAAACTTGAATTATTACCGTATTGCGGAGGTTTCAGAACCCCTTCGATTTGAGGGGCTTTTGTAATTGAACCCGGGTTCTATGGTACCGTTCATTTTGTTTCAGAACCCCTTCGATTTGAGGGGCTTTTGTAATTACGGGCATTCAGCACATCTGTCTAATTCCAGGTTTCAGAACCCCTTCGATTTGAGGGGCTTTTGTAATCCCCATTAGAAAATTTTTACGACTGGGGTTTAGTTTCAGAACCCCTTCGATTTGAGGGGCTTTTGTAATAATATGCGGACCTGTTGCCCCGCTTATTGTAGTTTCAGAACCCCTTCGATTTGAGGGGCTTTTGTAATGTATGATCAACATACTAAATATGTGTATTGGTTTCAGAACCCCTTCGATTTGAGGGGCTTTTGTAATTCGGCTTACGGATATAAAAATCCCAATAACTAAGTTTCAGAACCCCTTCGATTTGAGGGGCTTTTGTAATTCGGCTTACGGATATAAAAATCCCAATAACTAAGTTTCAGAACCCCTTCGATTTGAGGGGCTTTTGTAATGTCTTTTGCAAAAGTTTTTAAGCATAAAGGATTTACGCATAAAACCTCAAGAAAAAAATGGGATTTTTTTAACAAATTTA
>JAITKS010000154.1 GCA_031278315.1 Planctomycetaceae bacterium
ATATACTCATTGTACTTTAAAATTCGGTATTATTTTTTGTAACGAAAAAGGTGACCGTTCACGTATAAAACTAGAATCGCCCTGAAAGGGCAACAGGATTTTTTACTGAATCGCCCGCCCCAGCGGGGCGGGTAAAAGTCCCCTCTCCCCGAAGCCCTGAAAGGGCGACAGGATATTATGACACGATTATTGTGAAGAATCCGACAAAAAACGACAAATAGCAATTCATTAACGCATAAAATAAAATCACCCAGAAAGGACGATAAGAAATAACGACAACAATTATTAACAACAATTATTGTTCCGTTTCCATTACGTTGGTTATGAGTCTCAATATCCGGTCGCCCTTTCAGGGCTTAGGTTTTGGCGGGATTTTACCCGCCCCGCTGGGGCGGGTTATAATCCGATCGCCCTTTCAGGGCTGGTTTTGTTTAAAACAAATACTGAATTTTCAAGTATGAATAGTATATTACTATTTTTTTTAGAAATTTCCTTAATTTTTAGAAGCAATCTTATTTTTTAATTTCGTATTTTTATCATTGATTTTTTGTATTAGACTTTTTCTGAAATCATGCAATTTCTGCTGTAGATTTTTATCATTTAATGCGAGAATTTGTATCGCTAACAAAGCAGCATTACGTGCGCCGCCTTCGCCTACTCCAACCGTTGCAACAGGAATATCACCGGGCATTTGAACTGTCGATAATAACGAATCTAATCCATTGCAAAAATCTGTTTGTACCGGAATCCCAATTACAGGTAATATCGAATGAGAAGCAACAACACCAGCTAAATGCGCTGCTCCGCCTGCAGCACAAATCAAAATTGAAATACCTCGCAACTCAGCAGTGTCAACATAATTTTTAACTAAGTCCGGTGTCCGATGCGCACTCATTACATTAACCTCACACTCGACTCCAAATTCGTCAAGCGTTTTCACTACGTTTTTAATCTTATCCCAATCACTATCACTGCCCATTAAAATTCCAACTAACATTTTTTAATTCTCCCCTTTCAATTATTCTGTTTTTAATTCTCCCTTTTTCTGCCTAATTACATTTGCCTCATTGACACATTATTAATCGTTACAATAAATTGTTATACATTACATAACAACCATAAACAAAACAAAGACCAGACGAAATCAAAACTAATGCTATTCTCAAATTCCGGCTTGAAAATATCAATTTTCTCGAAAATGGAATACTAAATAATCCAGCAACAAATGCCATCCCAATCATTGAACCCGCACCGAAAAGTATCAAATACAATAAACTGCCGATAACCGTTTGTATTTGAGTCATTATCAATAAAACTAATGCTCCGCTGCCGGCTAATCCATGAACAATTCCTATTCCATAAGATGTTTTGTGTAAATGTTTGCTGCCAAAATAAACATGTACATGACTTTGCACATTCTCGCCAATATGTTCGATATCATCATGCTTGTGAATATACGTCATTGACTTCTCTTTATTCCAAAAAAGATAAAGCCGAAAAATTGCTACCAGTATTAACATCAAACCAACCGCCGCTTCAAAATACGAAAACGAATTTTCCGATATGTGAATTTTAAACAAAATCATTATTACACCAATCAAAAAAATTGTCGAAGTATGACCAAGCCCCCAAAAAATTCCATCCTTGATCGCCGGAATTATCCGGTTTCGCTGCGATACAATATTACTGACCGCTAAAACATGATCCGCCTCAAACGCATGAACAAATCCCTCGTATAAGGCATACACCAAAATAATAATCAAAGGTAAATTAGGCATAATTTTTATCCGCTTTTGTTATTCTATTTCAAAAAAAATATGAAAGTTTATTCGTAATATATTCGTAATATATCAACAGAATTTTTGTTTTTGAGCCGAAAAATTTCACTACATATACTATATATACTATACTCGTTTTTTAACTCGCTACGACTTGTAATAATCTCAATTGTTCTTCGTTGATTTTTTTATGTCCTTTTACACATTCTTCAAAAGGTGTGAGCGTGAGTTCGCCTCGAATTTTTCCTGCCATTTTTCCTGTTTCACCTTGTACTAGTGCGCTTACCGCAAAATTACCTAACTCTGAAGCAAGTATCCGATCAAATGCAATTGGTGAACCGCCTCTGAGAATATGCCCTAACACGACCGCCCGGCTGTCAAACGGATTGCCAACTTCCTTTAGAACCCGCTGCATTTCAACCGCACCTTTCTGATAGCCCTCTGCAATTATCGCAATAACAGACGCCTTTCCGGCATCTTTTATACGTTTTAATTTCGACACGATACTTTCCGGCGTTTCCTCTACTTCAGGAAGACAAGCTATTTCAGCGCCTGATGCAATTGCAGTTGCTAATGCGATATCACCGCAATGCCGCCCCATCACCTCGACAAAAAACATCAAGTCGTGACTTCCGGCAGTATCACGTAATTTGTCAACCGCATCGACAGCAGTGTCAACCGCTGTTGCAAAACCGATAGTAAAATCTGTACCGAGTAAATCATTGTCGATTGTCCCGGGTAAACCTATTATTTGACCTTCCCACTCTTTGCCTAACGCAAGAGAACCCGAAAGCGTACCATTACCGCCTATTGTAATCAAAGCGTCAAAACGATATTTACGTAAAATTTTCGCCGCCGCTTTTACGCCTTCATCTGTTTGAAACCGTTTCGATCGGCTGCTATGCAGAATAGTACCGCCATGACGCGCTAAACCCGAAACAGAACGAAGTCCCATCACAAGTGTACCATCTTTAGCAATATAAAACTCTTCGTTTAATATTCCCTCGTATCCATGATTGATACCAAAAACTTCATCACCGCAAACAATCGCAGTACGCACAATTGATCGTAACGCCGCATTCATGCCCGGTGCATCACCGCCGCTGCAAAGAACTCCTATCCTCATTAATTTTACCCTTTATTTTTTTTTATAAGATTTAATTATATACTCATTACACTTTAAATTTCGGTATTCGTTTTAAACTAAAATCGCCCTGAAAGGGCAACAGGATTATAACCCGCCCCACTCGGGGCGGGTAACAATTCCCCCACCTCCCCGAAGCCCTGAAAGGGCGATCGGATATTTGCTCAATAATAGTGATTAGCGATTCGAACTTATAATCGGTGCTAAGCTCCGCATGCGAACTAACCACTATACACTAACCACTAATGCTTGCCGGCTTTTTAGGGCGATTTTATTTTATTCGCGGATGATTTGCTATTTGTCTTTTTTTGTCGGATTCTTCACAATAATCGTGT
>JAITKS010000172.1 GCA_031278315.1 Planctomycetaceae bacterium
GTTTTTTTGATACGTTGGTTTAAGCCGTTGTATTCGTATTGAGCGATTAAATTGTCATTTGAATCTCTGACTTCAACGAGACGATTCCACGCATCATATTTTCCCTTCAAACCAGGCATTAACACTATATTACCAGTGGCGTCGTGATTTGCAATACCCTGCAATTCGTTGGCGGCGTTGTGTGTTCTATTTTCAGTAACGCTGTTTTTCACGTATTGCGACCAGTTACCGGTTTTGTCAAAATTCCAAGATTCAGAATGATTAACAGTCGTAACTCCATTTTGCGCCGTATTCAGATTTGGCGAATAAGGAGGTAGAAAAACGAATTTTATTTTTCCCAATTTTTTGCGATACTTTTCTACAAGACCATTGATACCGCCTTCTTTATACAAGTGAAAATAACGACGAATCGTATCGCAGTCAAGCATAAAAATTAAAGCAAGATCAGAAACTTTATATCCGTGATCAAACGCAAGAACTATACGATTACGATTCACAAAACGATGACCGCAATTCTTGTAATACTGTTTTTTAAGTTTCCGAATTTGCTCTTTGGTGAGGCGGTAACTCATAATTAAATTGTTGCTGACGAATTAAAAACAACTCGCAAATAATAACAATTCATAAAATAAACGTCAAGGCGAATTATTAAGTAAGAATGGTATAGACAGTTACAAAAAAAATTTTCACTGATATATTACCAAAATCTAAAATTGCAAAATCATCTTTCTCTGTGTTCTCTGTGTCCTCTGTGGTTAATAAAAACAAAATAAGGTTGGCTAAAAATAAATTTAAAACCTTTGAGAATTTTTTACGAAAAATTTTTAAACACGAAACACACGAAAAATCACGAAATGCACGAAAAGGGGTTGTATATGATTTTCGTGTTTTTCGTGTAATTTCGTGTGGTTCGTGTTTTAAAAAATAAATGCGAACTAATCACTATTATTGATCCAATATCCGATCGCCCTTTCATGGCTGCTATGGTTGTGATCTACAATTATTCCACTGATAGATTACCAAAATTCCAAAATAATCAGAAAATCTGATCTTGTTCTAAAAAGGCAAATTAGATACACTTTCGGTATTCGTTATCTTCTGATTATTTTTGGAGTAAGGATATAATTATGCCGGATGTTCTTTCGTTGGGAAAACAAATATTGAGGCGAGAATCTCTTGCAATTGGGGAACTTGCGGAAAATCTTGATGAACGGTTTCTGCAAGCGGTTTATCGTGTTCTTTGCTGCGAGGGTAATGTGATTGTTTGCGGGATCGGCAAGGCAGGACTGGTCGGGCAAAAAATCTCCGCAACACTTGCCTCCACCGGAACCCCTTCTCATTTTCTCCATCCCGCTGAAGCAATTCACGGCGATTTAGGGAAAATTGGCCAAAAAGATGTCGTTTTGATTCTTTCCCAAAGCGGTGAAACAGAAGAAATTATTCGGATATTGCCTTTGATTCGTCAGTTTCGGGTCGAAATAATTGCGATTACCGCTTCCGAACAGAGTACATTGGGACGTCATGCCCATGTTGTGTTGCCGTTGGGGCGTATTGAAGAGGCAGACATGCTTGGTTTAGCCCCAAGTACCAGCACTGCGGTTATGATTGCGTTGGGTGATGCGTTAGCTTTAGTGGTTAGTCAACGGCGGCGTTTTCGGGCGGACAATTTTGCGGTTTTCCATCCTGGCGGGACATTGGGGCGTAAACTGAGCCGGGTTGATGAATATTTTCGCGGTTTGGAACGTTGCCGAATCGCTCCCGATAACGAAACAATCCGTGAAGTTTTTGTTCGGCATTGTATTTCGGGACGCCGTTCAGGGGCTATTTTGTTGACTCGTAAAGACGGACGACTCTCCGGTATTTTTACCGATAGCGATTTGGCAAAACTTTTCGAACAACGGAACGAACATCTAATTGATTTACCAATCCGTATGAGTATGACCGCAAAACCAACCGCGGTACTCACCGGAACACGAATGCTTGAAGCAATTGCGATTATGAGTGAGAAAAGAATTAGTGAATTACCGGTGATTGATGCTGACGGATTTCCGCTTGGAATGATTGATATTACGGATGTTATTGCTCTTTTCCCCGATACCGTCTTGTCCGGCAATACCGCACCGGATAATATAACCGCAAAAAAATTCCCGCCGGAAAAAACAATATTAAAAATCGCCTAAAAATTGAGTGATTTGTGAGAACAGTTACTTTATTTATTATTAATTATGTCTCTTGAAACAAAAGCAAAACAAATCCGAATGATTTTGTCGGATGTTGACGGGGTGTTGACGGATGGAACAATTGAGATTGACCATGAAGGTAATGAATCCAAACGTTTTAGCACAATGGATGGATATGGTATTCGACTTTGGTTTCAGCAGGGTTACAAGTTTGGTTTGATTACAGGCCGCCGCAGTGAATGCGTTTTGCATCGGGCAAAAGATTTGGGAATTGACATTATTCGGTTGGGGACATTTGCCAAACGTGAAGCAATGGAGGAGATTGCAGCTGAATACCGTCTGAAATTAGAACAGATTGCGTATATCGGGGATGATTTACCTGACCTTCCGGCAATTCAAGCGGCGGGTTTGGGGGTTACGGTTCCTGACGCTCCCAATGAATTGAAAATAGCCGCCGATTATATCACCCAACGCCGCGGCGGTTACGGTGCGGTACGCGATTTAATCGAACACATTCTTAAACTTAATGACAACAATACAAAAATAAATTATTCGTAATCTGTTTATCATGAAAAATTTGTGTAACTAGAAAACAATTAAAACTTCATGTTCCAACGGTTAATAAAATAGACAGTTACAATCCGACAACAGTTATTGTTTTTCCATCAACAACTTCTTTTTTTATGAAGATTTTGTCTTCCCATTTAACATTTTTACTGCGATTGAATACGACAAGCCAACCTTCTTTTGCGCCGCAAGCATCAATATAATCAGCGGTTTTTTCAAGACCTTTCGCTACATATTTTTTGCCGTAACGTATTTTGAGTTCTATCGGATATTTCTGATGATTATATTCAAGACAAAGATCAAGACGTTCTGTTCCCAATGCCATCTCACGCGTAATTGTTCCGCCGCCGTTGATAATACGTTGCAAAAAAGCCATCAATACTAAATGAGCTGCCGCTTCCTTGTAATCAAATCTTTTGACCCAAATAGCACTGTTCTCCCGCCAAAACTGTTGAAAATCTTGCATCAAAAAATCCATATCAATTTGACCGTTTTTTAAATAACGCGGTATTTGATACGGATACTTGTCATTCATTAGCCGTTGTTGCGAAGAGGAACTCAATTTACGTATAATTATTTCTGCATAAATCGGATTGGCCGGTATGATTGTTGACCCTTCTTTTCGAATCAGTCCTAAATCTCTGGTGTACAAAAAGTCTTCCATTTCCGCAAAATCAGCGTCTTCGCCAAGAATTAAAGGTTCGATAATTTTTCGTACTCGTTCTTCATTTAACCGTTCCATCAAATTATCAACATGCGTTGGACGATTCTGAATAATCGTTTGAATTGCCTCTTCAACTAATTCAATTGTAACTGAACGAGTGTAATCTTTTTGTAATTTTTTGACAATAACTTCACGGGCAATGGCATTGACGAGCCAAGGTTGACCTTGTGTCTGTTCCCATACTAATTCAATTGC
>JAITKS010000213.1 GCA_031278315.1 Planctomycetaceae bacterium
CTTTCATGTTCATACAAAATTTATTCGCAATCAGTTTTTTATTTTTGTAACTTGAAGTCGATTTTAATTGTTCTTGTTGCAAGCCCTGTGTGATATAGAAGTTTATTCTATATTTTTCCAACATTACACCGTTGTCTTCGTCATTTGCGATGCTCTTGCGTTCAACGAGTTTGGAATCTTTGATTTCGTGAGTGTACGGATTGTGAAAATGTACTCTCTGCGCAAAATTAA
The DNA here is from genome assembly GCA_031278315.1 of Planctomycetaceae bacterium. Taxonomy (GTDB): domain Bacteria; phylum Planctomycetota; class Planctomycetia; order Pirellulales; family Thermoguttaceae; genus WRKP01. The sequence goes on from JAITKS010000213.1 coordinate 232, forward strand.
CGCATTCAATTTTAGCTTCTTCAAAATTAGAATCTGTCAGTGATGTTAAACCAAAATCTACTTCTTTAAGATTTGCTTTTGAAAAATCACAATTCTCAATAAAATAACTTATAAAATTTGTTTTTATCAGTTCGCCGCCTACAAAACTACAGTCTTTAAACGAGATTTGTAAAAATGAACATTCACGAATAGTACACGGCTCTTTAGCACGTACACCATTATTGAATTTGTTAAAATCTACATTGCGTAACGATTGTTGCTTACTCCTGATTTCATCAAAAATAAGATTATTCAGTTTAAGTTTTTCAAGCGAAATACGTTTTTTATTTGCGGGAACAAGCCGGCATATTTGTTCTATAAATGGGTCAGTTGACAAAAACTGTTCTTGTGAAATTTTCAAATTCGCACCATTAATTTTAGCACCGTAAAATTGACAATCACTCTCTATGAAACTTTGCGAGAAATCGGCACAGATAAAGTTAGCATAACTGAAATCACAATTCTTAAAACGTACATTTTCGATTCGACTCTTGCCAAATGCCGTTCCAAAATAAGAAACATTATTCACGTAATGCCCCGTGTCATTGCCTCCATAATGCCATCCTGTAAATTTTTGAAAATCAATTAAATTTTTCTCGTTATCGTTAGATGCTTCAGGAAAATAATCGAATTTGTTTTGTTTTACAGCAGCTGCCCGATATTTTTTTTGGTACTCAGTATCCTCCGCTTCGGTGTAAGGTCCCGATGGTAAATATTCACAATTACAATATTCTGAAGTAGTCTGGCATTTATAACAATAATCGTCAGCACCATACACATCAGACAAAATGAACAGAAAAACAGAGTAAACAAACAACACCATCAAAATAAAATTTTTTCTTAACATTTTTTATCTCCTTAATTAGTTTATTTGCTTTTTAATTTGTATTCCTGTAATCATAAATATAATCTTCTAAAGCAAGAGTATTACAAAACTACAACTATAAAAGTTATATTTATGACTACAGAAATAAATACACAACCACAACAACACGCTATACACTTTTAACCGTTAGGTGGAGGCGCGTACGGACCTATCTGAATATTTTCAAATTTTACGCCGCTTCCCCAGTGTGTCTGAATGTAGATACGTCCATCTAATTTCTTACTTGCTATTTCTGCATTATTTAGAATGGGAACATTTTCTCGACTGTAGTACGGGGATGTTATTCCATTGAGGTAAACAAGTAGCTGACCTACTATAACACCTTCTACGCTAACTCCCGTTTTTCGCCAATATATCTCAATCTCATTACCCTTTTCCCGACAGTTGTCATAATTATTTTTCAACGTATTGAAAAATTTTACCCATGATTTGTTAGGATCGGGATCAGATGCTGCATTAGCATAATCATAAACATTGTTATTCAACTCCTGATTGTATCCAATACCATTTAATAAGCGTTCTAATTCCTCATAGTTATTTGGGGTTACCATGTTGTCTTTAAAAAGAACTTTTTTCTCTGTTGCTAATGGAATACCAGAATAATTTTTATCGCCTATCGTATTGGCCCTATGTTCAAACGCGTCTATGCCGCTGTAAACAGTAGTACCTGTAGAATCTGTTACGGTAACACGATCTACCATCGCTTTTGTGTCAAGGATGGCTACTTCAAACACTCCGTCGCCAGCCCCTCTAAAACTGCCGAGTTTTATTCCGCTGTTACCAACGAAACTGATTTTTTTAAGATCATTAGGATCAGTTGTTTCATTGGGGTTGGGGTAATCGGGTTGCACGTAACCGTTATCACCATTGCGGAGGAACGAATACTTAAATGTCAACTTAAAACCATTTTCATAGGTGTTTTTTGAAAATACGTATCCGTTTTTTTCATTAACATCATTTTGGTATCCACTTCCTTCTGTTTGTGGACCGATTGCGCCGGGTGCTGGTACTATCGTAGTCAACGAATTATTATTACCGATATCCCATCCGCTTGGGACAATCCAATCGCTCAAAGTTTGCCGTGCTTTAAACACAACCGTACTCATTAAAATTTTTGCCGTCTCAATGTACAAAAATAATTTAACTTTGTCCAAACCATCCTCACGCTTGTTTACGTCCGCACTTTTAGCATAAACAAAATAAGATTGTGTTGTGTCCAGAGAATCACTCGGATTTATATCAACATAAGTGTTATTATCCTTCTTTGCAATCATAAGGTTATCAGTAAACTCAAATTTCAGAGTAATATTACCCGATGCAATTATCTTGAGCGGTACATATTTAATGACTTCTGTATTAGCTGGTAATTGATCGGGAAAATACGTGATTGGCTTAGCTACCGTACCACCCATTTCCTGTTCTGCTTTTGCGCGTTCTGCATTTTTACTTGAATCGTTTATGTAGCCGTTATTGTCAGAGTCCGCTTGAAGTATAGCGGAAACAACCTTATCAAAAACCGCCGCACTAAAGATTTTACCAATGAAGAATCGTGGTTTCGTAGGCAAATTATGGGAACCTATCATCCATTGTGCATCCGTAACAGCAACTGCCCCTTGTGCATCCGTCGAAGTCCCCATAAGTACACCATTGATGTACATCTTCCAAGCAGCCCCATCGTAGAGTCCAACCAAATAGATTTCCTTGCCAATGTGCTTATTTGCATCAAGTGAAACACGAATCTGATGGTTCACCTGATCTACCCATGAACCACACTCAAAACCGACCGTAGATTCAGAACCGCGTCCACGTATCCGAAGATATATCTCTGGATCTGTATTATCTCCGTCACTCTTATTGTGTGAGATAATATAGTGAAATAGATTCAGCACATCATCTATACTTTCGATAAATATGTGTGCAATGAGCGTTATCGTACCTGTAATAGTTGGTCCGTTAGTGTTCTTGAAAGGTACTTGCTTTGAACCGTCAAAATTTTCATCTCCATTTTCCAAAATTTTGAATAACTCTGGAGAAACCGTGATTGGTAAATTTTTTGACATTGTTACAACCTCCTTTTAATTGAAAGATCACTTGTAGTAAATTTGCTGTGAATTTTACTCAAGCAACTCGATTTTCAATCAAACTTACTTTACTTGTTACGAAATCAACAGGAGAAACTTACGTCCGATTTTTAAAAGAATTTTTTTGTGAAAGACGCAAACTAGATCGAGTCAATTTGACAACAAATGTTTCTAGTCAACGAAACTAGAACACAGCATTTTAACTGCTCGCAAAAATATGTAAACAGTAACCAAAGTAGAGGAGTAGATTGTGATATTATTCAAAATCTAAAGCTAGTTGAAACTCGGCGTTTTGGTGATATAATGTTCGACCTTACTTTGCGAAAGATTTATTTATATAGTGAAATTCTAAAAACTATTTTAGTAGGAATGCAGGTGTCCTGCCTGTACTATAAACGCTTAAATATGCGGTCGCGACGACCGAGTTCCTTCTAAAAATAAATTAGCCGTGAAATGACAACGTGAATTTTAGATTTTAGATTTATGATTTATGATTTATAGGAATTTCTAAAAACTTCGTTCCCTCTCGATTCTATCCTTAAAAAATAAGAGTGTGCGAATATTTTTTGTGAATAGAAAATTGTTTTTTTAGAAGTATCCGATAGTGAAAGTAGTTTAAAATATTTTGTAACGATAATTATTATGAGACGTGTTGTAATTACAGGAATAGGTTTAGTTACGCCGATAGGTCATGAGACTGAAACAGTTTGGCGTCGGCTTTTGGCGGGCGAATCGGGAGTAAGTAAAATTACTCTTTTTGATGCGGGTAATTTTCCAACTCAGATAGCAGCTGAGGTCAAGGATTTTGACATGTCTGTTATAGGTGAAAATCCAATTGATTGGAACTCACAAGACAGACATACCCGATTTGCAATCGGCGCAGGATTCAAGGCAATGACCGACGCCGGATTATGGGATGCAAAAAATAAAACGAAATCTTTTCAATATGATTCTGATCGGATTGGCGTTTACACTGGCGCAGGTGAAGGAGAACAAGATTTCGACAATTTTACAAAAATGGTTTTGGCTAGTATCGACAGCGACGCAAATGGCGAATTTGATATGGGCAAATTTATTCAATGCGGTGTCGAAATTCTTGATCCGATTAAAGAAATTGAACAGGAGCCTCACATGCCTGCGGCTCATCTTGCGTCGATGTTTCATGCGTTTGGACCGAATGCGAATTGTCTTACAGCGTGTTCGGCAAGTCCGCAAGCAGTTGGTGAGGCAGTGCAAATAATAAAACGCGAAGAAGCCGATTTGATGATCGCAGGCGGTGCACATTCGATGATTCATCCGTTTGGAGTTACAGGATTTAATCTATTGACTGCGTTGAGTACAAACAATTCTGATCCGGCGGGAGCGTCGCGTCCGTTTGATAGGGAGCGGGACGGATTTGTTTTAGGCGAAGGTGCAGCTATGGTCATACTTGAAGAGCTTAGTCATGCACAAAATAGAGGTGCAAAAATTTATGGTGAATTAGCTGGTTACGGAGCTACGGCGGATGCTTTCAGAATAACTGATATTCATCCTGACGGACGGGGTGCAATTGGATGTATGAAACAAGCTCTCGACAATGCCGAACTAACAACAGATGACGTCAACTATATAAACGCACATGGAACGAGTACGACTGTTAATGATCGGGTTGAATCTTTAGCGATACGTAAATTATTTGGCGAGCGTGCGTATAAAATACCTGTATCGAGTACGAAAAGTGTAACAGGACATCTTGTAGCAGCGGCGGGAGTGAGTGAGTTGATTTATTGTATTTTGGCGATACGTGACGGAATAGTACCTCCGACGATAAATTATCATACACCGGACCCGGATTGTGATCTTGACTATGTTCCGAACAAGGCGCGGGAGATGAAAGTAGATGTCGTGTTGAGTAATAGTTTCGGATTTGGCGGACAAAATGTAACGCTTGTAATAAAGCGTTTTACAAAATAATAGAACAGAAACGTGATTCGGATTCAGTTTTTTGAGTTCGTATTTTTATTATTAAATAAATAACAAAAATGAGTCTTTTTGGTTTTTTGAACAAGAGTGCGGGATATATACCGCTTTTTAATGATCTTTGTACGTATCACAAGATTGATAGAAATGGCAGAACGTTATTGAATAATATTGCTCAAAAGTTTAGTTCTGACAATCCGATAAAAATTTTCCTTGATAGTGACTGTTTACAAAAAGCTGTTTCGGATCCAGAGTTTACAGATTCTGTTGAAAAAATTAACGAATACCTCACAAAATGGTTCGGTGAATAATATTCCAAAGAATAACAGTTGTAATATATCAGTGAAATATTTTCGCAACTGTCTATTTTGACATCTTGTGTTTAATTTTTTTAACACGAAAAACACGAAAAGACGAAATACTCGAAAAAAATAAAAAAATAAATAAGGAATAAAACAATAAATTTTTCGTTATCCAATACGAAATTTTATCCAACTTTCCAGAACGAACAATTTAAAAATTTTTAGACTCATAATTTAATAGCGTTAAATAATTAATAGAGTGAAATAGTTAATAGAGTAAAATAAAAAGAGGAATCTCCTAATTCCCCTAGTAAAACTACGCCCGAAGGGATTCGAACCCCCAACCCTCGGTTCCGAAGACCGATGCGCTATCCAGTTGCGCCACGGACGCATAAATTGTTCTTAATCCAAAATTGAAAAAATATAATTATCTAAATAATAATTACCATCATTCAAAATTTAGCCCAATATCCTACCAACTCCTCAACTATCTGCAATCCCCCCCTAACATTTTGAATATCAACCTAGTATTAGAATTCATAACTATTCAGTAGATTTACTATACTCATTACACTTTAAATTTCAGTTTTCGTCTTAAACTAAACTCGCCCTGAAAGGACGAATTCATAGACAATTTTTTGACTCAAAAACAAGTTGTATTGTAATATATCAGTGGAATAATTTATTGTTTTCAGGAACACGGTCGTCTCGACCGCATCTTTAGTTTTGTTTTTTCACTGATACATTACTTATTTGTGTTATTCAAAGCGTTTTCTATTGCATTTATTGCTTGTTTTTTCGTTTCTTCAAAAGATAATTTTACAGTTGCTCCGGCAGCTCTTTTATGTCCTCCGCCGGCGAATAGTCCGGCAATTTTGTTACAGTCGATTTCATTACGGCTGCGGAAACTTAACTTAAAACTTCCGTCATCCAGCTCCATAATCAACAACGATACCTGCGAATCTTTTACTTTTAACATCATACTCGAAATCCCTTCCGTTTCTGAACTATTCGCATTGGCGATTTTTAAGTCTTCAAGTAAAATTTTTGCACACATTAATTGCCCGTCACAAAACGATTCTACATTAGCAAAAGTTCTGCCGATTAAACGAATCCGTCCTATTGATTCTTGCTCATAAATTGACCTGTAAACTTTCGCCGGAACAACACCGGCATCAATCAATCTAGCTACAGTCCGGTGCGTATCAGCATTGACATTTGCATAAGCAAACCAACCAGTATCCGCAACAATCGAAACAAAAATCGAAAACGCAATATCATAATTCAACTCGATCCCTAAAGCATCTGCTGCTCTCACAACAAGTATTCCGGTTGCCTCCGCTGCCGAGTCAACAAACCATTCCGCCCCAAGATCCTCCCACGATTCGTGATGATCTAAAACCAACTTCACCGCTTTAGAATCACGAATAATTTGAGCCATATCTCCCAGCTGAGACCAAACACCCGTGTCGAGTATCATTATCAAATCAACTCCGGATAACCAATCACGCATCTCGTCTGTCAATTGTTCGAGTCCTGTTACTTTATGTAACGGGTCAAGAAAAACTAAAGTTGACGGTAAAACATGATGATTAAGTATCCGAGCATCTTTGCCAAGTTGCGTAAGAATATGAAACATCGCAAGCTCACTACCAAGACAATCGCCGTCTGGACGCCGATGCGCTGTCAAAAGAACACGTTTTGACTCTTTAATCCGCAAAACAAAATTGTGCCAATTGATCTGCTTACGCTGCTCAAGAATTGCGATCTCATTGTTACGATCTACATTCGAATAAATCGTTGATTCCATAAATTTATTTTAACAGTTGAATTTGTTGGTTAATGTTTTCAATATTTTTCGTAGATACGTAACTATTTATCTGGAATATAATTTTCATATTTTGAAATTCAATTTCATTTATCGTAACGAAAAAAAAATAAACGAAAAATTCTGTAAAGATAAAATGTATTGTATCTCTACGTTTCGGTTTTATTTTTTGTAACGAAAAATGTAATAAACAAAAATTCTGTTGAGACAAAATGTATTGTGTCTCGATGTTTCGGTTTTATTTTTTGTAACGAAAAATGAATTTCAAGAGAAAAAAGTACAGTTATTTAACTTTCTGCGGTTAATTTACGATTTTGTTTTTTTAATGAATGTTTTGCTTTGTCTTCCAGACGCCGCTTTATTGAACTTTTAGTTGGTTTAGTCGGAATACGTTTTTTCGGCGTTTTGATGACTTCTTTCAGTATTTTTACAAACTTTTCTAAACAATTATTTTTATTTTGAACCGCATCACGTTGACATTGACTTGTTATAACAACTTCACCAGTTTTAATCGCCCAATATCGCGCGAATTTAACTGATAACCTTTCAATCTCAACTTGAGTCAACTGATTCGGTTTCCAACGCAGTATCGCTTTGCTTGAAACTTTATTTACATTCTGTCCGCCTGGTCCTGAACTACGTGCAAATGAAAAACGAATCTCATCCAACGGAATTTGTAATTTTGAATTAATTTTTAAACAATTCATACTTAAAATTGCACATAATATATTGCCCTGCTCTCACCGCTTTAATTTTCGATCTTAACTGCAATTCATAGTAACAAAGAAACACAAGGCATTGCATCGTGTCTCTATATCTCATTGGAAAATTTCACGGATATATTACAAAATCTGTGTAATATATCAGTGGAATTTTTTGGTTTTTTTGAGATTACAAAACACACGAAAAGACAAAACACACGAAAATTTTTAGTTTGTCTTTTTTTTCGTCGATTTCGTTTTTTCGTGTATTTCGTATTTCAAAAAAATAAGATGAAAAATAAGATTAGTAAAAAATGAATTTGAAACCATTGAGAATTTCAACTGGATAAATTACCAAAATCTTAAATTTTAAATCTTAAATTTAGGGAATTTCTAAAAACTATTTTATGAAATGTTTAAATATGCGGTCGAGAAGACTGCATTCTTTTATGAATAATTTTTATGTGAAGTCTTTAGAATTTCCCTGAATCGTTACGCCTTCTTTGTGGTTTTTTTTGTAGTTTTTTTTGCGGCTTTCTTTGCGGTTTTCTTTGTAGTTTTTTTTGTAGTTTTCTTTGTGAATCTTCTTTTGGCTGTTGGTCCTTTAGCAGCTTTTTCTGCTAGTAAATCTAAAGCTCTATCAAAAGTTAGTTCTTCTATAGTGAAACCTTTTGGAATAGTCACATTTGTTGTTCCGTCAGTTACATAATTACCGAATCTGCCGGATAATAATTTTATCGGCTTTCCCGTTACAGGCGATTCGTCAAATAATTTTAGCGGCTCATTATTTCTGCTCGTGCCTCTCGCAGTCCGCACTTTCGGTTGCGATAAAAGCTCTAACGCTTGACTTAACTCAATTTCTAATGGTGAAATTTCATTCGGTAAAGACCGTGTCTCGTCCCCGCATGTAATGTATGGTCCGAATTTACCGTCTCTTGCAAAAACTTCTTCGCCCTTTTCAGGATTCATACCAAGATTACGCGGCAACGATAATAACTTTACCGCAAGCTCTAACGTTATCGATTCTGGAGACATTCCTTTCAACAAAGCTGCATTTTGTTTATTCTCATCGTCTGGAAAACCTCTCTGCACATACGGACCGAATCTTCCATTTTTTACGTAAATAGGTTTTTGTGTTTGCGGATCAATTCCTAACGGTTCTTCTGCTCTTTGTGCATTTGCCAAAATTTCTTTTGCTTTAGTTATTGTCAATTCGTCCGGCGGTAACTCTTCGGGTAAATTTGCGGTTAATTCGCCGTGTTGCAAGTATGGTCCGAACTTGCCGACTCGTACTACTATTTGATCCGTTTCGTCATCAAAGACACTAATCGTACAAATATCACGGGCATTAATCTCCTCGACTTTATTATCTAGAAGCTGCCTTAATCCATGCCGTTTTCCTCCAAAATAGAATTCTTTCAAATAATTTAAGTGTTCACTTTCACCTCTGCTGATTGCGTCAAGTTGATCTTCCATCTGTGCGGTGAAATCGTAATTTATCAAATCGGGCAGATGCTCTTCCATTAGTTGATTTACCGCAAACGCAACCCAAGTCGGCACCAAAGCTCCGCCTTTTTTGAATACATAATTTCTGTTCAATATAGTTTCAATAATTGAGGCGTATGTACTTGGTCTTCCTATTCCGCGTTCAGTCAATTCTTTTGTTAAAGCTGCTTCTGAATATCTTGACGGCGGTTGCGTAACATGCGATTTTGGGTCAAGATTATTACAAGTCAAACTATCTCCGGTTTTTACTGCGGGTAATAAGATTTCACGATCCGCGAGTTCCGCACTTGGGTCATCTGAACCTTCAACATAAACTCTTAAATATCCCGGAAAGTCAATAGTCTTTCCGCTGACAGAAAATAAAGCGTCATCGAGTTCTACAATTAATTGTTTCCGTTTACCTCTTGCGTCTGCTGTTTGACTTGCAACAGTTCGTTTCCAAATTAGGTCGTAGAGTCGAAATTCTTCGCGAGTTAATTTATCTTTTAAGTTATCGGGCAGTTCAAAAACGCTGCCGGCCGGACGAATCGCCTCGTGTGCTTCTTGTGCATTTTTTACATTCGTTTTGTAAATTCTTGCCGAATCAGGTAAATATTCTTTACCATATTGTGTCAAAACTAAATTTCGTGCGGCATTGACAGCTTCTTCAGACAAATTTGTCGAATCAGTCCGCATGTATGTGATGTATCCATTTTCGTAAAGACCTTGTGCAAGACTCATTGTTGTTTTAGCAGTGAACCCTAATTTTCGATTCGCTTCCTGTTGCAAAGTACTTGTTGTAAACGGCGGATACGGTTTCTCATTGTACGGCTTTTCTTCGACCGATTTAACTTTCGCAGGTAACGGTTTCAAACGGTTTACTAATTCAACCGCCGTTATTTCATCAAGTAAAAGATATGCGTTTGGATTATTCAGAGTTCCGTTTTTTGGGTCGAAATCTTTGCCGCTTGGTATTTTTTTCGTACCTACAGCAATCAATCCCGCTTGCAAAGACTTACCAGACTCATTTTCAGTAAACGTACCTAGAATATCCCAATAAGTTGCTGAGTGAAAAGCAATTCTCTCCTTTTCACGCTCAACAATCAAACGGACAGCAACACTTTGAACTCGTCCTGCTGATAACTTGGGACCGATTTTTCGCCATAGTAACGGTGAAATTTCATAACCGTAAAGTCTATCAACGATACGGCGAGCTTCTTGAGCTTGCACTAAATCATTATCGATTGCTCTCGGTGAAGTTAAAGCTTCGTTTATTGCTTTCTTGGTTATTTCATGAAATACAAGCCGATGAATAGGCAGTTTCGGTTTTAAAGTCTCGACGAGATGCCAACTTATTGCTTCGCCTTCACGGTCTTCATCTGTTGCGAGATATAGATTTGAAGCTTCGTTGAGCAAGTCTTTTAATTTTTTTACTTGTTTTTGTTTATCGCTTGAAACGACGTAAATCGGCTCGAAATTAGCGTCAACATTTACACCTAGATTCGCCCATTTTTCTTTTTTATATTGAGCTGGAATATCTTTTGAATTTCGCGGCAAATCCCGTATATGCCCGATACTCGCCTCGACTCGATAACCGTCTCCAAGTATATGTCCAATTGTACGAGCCTTCGCCGGAGACTCAACTATAACAAGCGAATAACCATCCTTTGACTTTGTAGAAGTAACCATCTTAAATTTTGTTAAAAGTAATTTGGCGTCAATTCTAAATAGACTACAAAAACGCCATTTTGTAATCCATAACGAAAATACAATTATCGTAACTGATATTCAGATTTAAAAATTTAAACTGCTCTCACTTGAATATTTCAATTTTCGTTACAATAAATAAATCAAAATGTAAAGACACAAAGCATCGCGTCTCTATGTTACGGAATAAACTAATTTAAAAGACGTAATACATTACGTCTCTGCTGAATTTTCCGTTTTTTACTTTTTCGTTACAATAAATAAAATCGAAATATAAAGACACAACGTATTGTATCTCTACAGAATTTTCGTCTTTTCATTTTTATGTTAAAAAAATAAAACTGAATTTCAATGTACGAAAAATATTTATTACTGAAGTTCTAATTCTCTACTCTATATTAATGTAAATTTGTTTAAAACAACTTTGCGTAACTCGCCTAAAACTTCAATTGCGGCTAATTGAAAATATTGTTAGAGTACAGTTATTACAGATATATTAACTTCTTGTCAATGCCAATTTTTTCAGCAAACGATAAAATTTTGCACGAAAAACTATAAATTTATGAATCTAGTAAAAATGGTCACAAATAGTTAAATCAAATTTTCTAAATTTTGAAATTTTATAATATTTCAGCGGAATTTTTGTTTTTTAGAGTTCCCTGAACCGCTTGTTTTAATCTTCACACACATTAAACACCCTGTTTCAATCTTGCGATTATCGTACTGTTTAGGTCTTCAGGTGTAGTGTCGTTCATTATAATCGGTCTGACAACAATCGGACATTCGCGTTGTACCTCTGGCCAGCCTGCAATTCTTGCGGTAATATTTATTTTCCAACAGATTTCATTATTTTCTTGCCTAAAAGAATGCATCGCACCTATTGGTAACTTTATGAAAAATTCTTCATTCAACGGTACATTAGTTGAGGTGTCGAAATCCATTTTCCGAAAAATAACTTGCTTAAATACTTCACGCCGATTTGTAGCAGTATCCGTTCCTTGCGTGAATCTTGCTATTTCCTCGCAAATAATTGCCGCAGATAAATCGTGAAATTGCATCATACCGCTAACAACCAACAATAAACGGTAACGCCTGCCCGGATAAATCGGATGATCTGAAATCTCTAATAGCATCAGCCCGATGCCAAACGTAAGTATATGTTTTCGAATTACCATAAAAAAAAGAAAAAAACCAACTCCTAGAAATAATGATCTCAAAATCATACCGCCAATTACATCATATAATTCTAAAGCCGGATTCATCACCGAATGTACCATTATAGCTATTGCAACAAGTATCCAAGCAATCGTAAATAATGTCAAGCCGACAAGAGGAAAAATCGGTTGATTTCCAATCGGTAATCTGAACGCTAAATGCGTACCCGGACTTTCATTTATAATTTTAAAATCAGGTATCGTTGACCATGCTGTACTCCGCATATCACCTGCCAAAGTTGAAAGCGGATTTATAGAAATCGCCTCTAATGCAACTTGTCTTTCTGTTGATACTGATCGCAACCGAAACGAAAAATAAAAACCAATCAGACCAAGCAACAACAATGAAAATGATAATACCACAAAAAACCAACCTGTAAAAGAAAATCGCCGATCTACAACTGCTAATTTCGGATCGCTTGCCCGATACCAGCAATCAATAATACTGCCGATTTCATAAGTGCTGATCAACTTTTCTGCTGCCTTTTTATCGTATGCGAAATCACCGCCCAAACGTAAATGTTTTTCATTAAACGTCCAGACTTCATAAATTGTTACTTCCGTTTCTTTATTACTCCCGCCGTTTTGATTTTGCTGATTCAAAACTTCATATTGCAATAGAATTTCCGGTGAATACAATTTTATTCTTCCGACTTGTTTTTCAAGAACTCTTTTGTCAAGAACCCGCCCCTTTGACGGAATAAATTCTTGAATGAGCATAAGCTGCGGAATCACCCAACTGTTCAGATGAATCAAAAAGAACACAAGACCAACAATAAATATTATTCCGAACATCAACGGCTCGCCCAATCGACGTTGCAACAATCGACGAAAAAATAATCTTGTATTTTTACCTAACATCGAAAAAAATTATTTCAATTTTAAAAACAAAAAATAGATAAAGAGAACTTCTAAAAAACTTTGTTTCCTATTAATTTTGTCCTTAAAAAAAATGGACTTGCGAGTATTTGAGCGAATAAAAATCGTAATATATCATAATCGTAATATATCATTGGAATTTCTCAAAGGTTTCAAATTCATTTTTAACTAATCTTATTTTTAAAATTCATAACACAAAAAAAGTTGAAAAACCAAAAATTTCACTGATATATTACATTTCTCTTTTATCAATATTGAGTTCCAATATTAAATATTTCAACTGTGAGCTATTGTTTAACTTATCTAGTATTCAATTAAAGGCTGTTGCGAATTCACCAAGTGATACACAAGTTGCTGAAAAATCTATAAGCTCATCAAGTTCGTTTATATTTTTGACTTCCCTGATTTGCCTTTGTAATTTTGCTGACGGTCTTTCAAACCGTATAGTCAAAACACGTATGATGTCTTCAGCTTTACCTTCGGTTATACCTTCAGCTTTACCTTCGGCTTTAGTTTTATTTAACATTTCGGCTCCGTATGGAGTTTTTTTGATTTTTTCAAGTAATGTTGGACTCATTTTAATTTCTCCTTTATCTATATTGAGTTCAAATA
>JAITKS010000266.1 GCA_031278315.1 Planctomycetaceae bacterium
AATCTGCTCTGGATGAAATCGTGTCTTTGCTAAATGCTCAGATACATCAATATGCGGTTAATTATAACCGTCGGGCAGGCGCTGTGGCCGGAAAAAAGAAAGAGGATGGAGGCGGAGAATTTGTGGAGTAAGATTTGATTAAATCAAGTATTACTGAATAACAATTGAATAATCAACAAATAATTACAAATTAATTATTGTACAAATATAATTTCGATAAATCTAATAAATAAATGGCAAATATAATTGATACAATAGTTCCATTTTCGTATATAAGAGATAAAAAGCAAAATATTTACATTGTTAGGGTAATTGATTCAAACAAACAAAAAATATTTGCAAAATTGTTATACATAAATGATAATGGACTTTATGTAAAAAAGAAAGCGACAAAATTAGAGGAATATTACAAATATCATAAATGGATTTCACACCATGAAATTGACGAAGTTTGGAGTCCGTTACTCATTGATGAAATAACAAGTAAAAAACACTTTATTCTTAAAAAACTATATCAATTATCATATGATAATGATGTCGATTTGTTTTTGATAGGTTCAAGATTAATAGGACTTGATAACAGCAACTCGGATTGGGATTTTCTTGTTAAGTGTCATAATCCGATGTTTTTTTATAAACAAATATTACAGTATGTTCCCGATATCAGGAAATATAATCAAAATGAATTATTTGAACGAGCAAAAAGATATAGTATTCCTAATAGTTTATATTCATTAGAAGTATTATTTACATTGTTCAAACAAACTTGTACATATACAAAATATGGGAATATGGACATAGGATTGTTTTTTATAAAATCATTTCAAAACCAATGGATTGAAAGTACAATTTTTGTAGATTCAATAATGCATTGTTCTGTAATAACTAAATTGTCTGACAGTTATAGTATGCCAAGAATAATTGCTGTGAGAACTATGAATGGTTGTATTTTGAATATATTGTATACAGACTGGTTATTGTATGGTCTTGAAAACTATCAAAACAATAAACAAATAGATTTTTTTAATCTATGGAAAGTTAATGATAAATTGTTTGTTTTGGATAATGAAAAAGGGTATGTCAAATTTTAATCCGTGTACAGATTCATACAAAATACTTTGTTGGCATCTTACAAAGAAATGCACACAAAATTGTGAATTTTGTTTGTCCCAAAGTAATTCATTAAATAAAATCAATGACTTGAAAGAATATAAAAAGATTATAAATATCATCAAAGAGTTAGGATTTGATAAAATATCTTATTCAGGAGGTGAACCGTTTATTGTTCCCATATTTGAAGAATTAGTGAATTATGGAAAAGAGTTAAAATTAACCCAAATAGTTACAACAAATGGAGATTGTTTATCAAAGGGGTTAAAAAACATTGAATTTTTAAAAAAATTTCAATATATAAAATTGAGTTTTTATGGACTGCAAAATTATCATGATCAATTAATTAAAAAAGGACACTTTCAACAACTAATAAATCTATTACATATTCTACAATCTAATACTGTTAAAGTTGGTATAAATTATATGCTAACAAAGCAATCTTATTTTGAATTACCTTATTTTTTGGAATATATCAGTAAATTTAGATTGTATAATTTGTTGATTCAAAGTTATATTCCAACGGGAAACTTTAAAATTGACAATAAATATCAGATCAATGATGAATCGAATATTAACTTATCTTTTTTATCCAGTTATAAATATAATTTTGAGCAAGGAATTAAATATTTTAATTATAACATAAAAGAAGGATTTCAGGTTATTCTAGATGAAAAACTAAATTTGTATTTTCCTAATCAAAATATATTTGAATATGGGAATATATTTGAAACAGAAAAATATTTTGAAGGATTAGGTATAATTTATCTCAAAGAATTAATAGAACATACTGTACAAAAACGTATATCATCAAATTCTATAATTATTTATTGATCAATATAAAAAAATAAATTAAAATGAAAAACAACTGTGTTATTATCGATGTAGAGAGTGCATTAATTAATGTTGCAGAAAGAAAATTGAAAATATTACAAACTAAATTTTCTTTACAAAACATAGATATAAATAAAGTTATACATAACTTTGATGAGATTATGGGGAAAAATACTGAGATGGAAAAGAATTTTATGGAAGAATATAATTCTATTGATGCCATACCAATTTATCCAGCTTCTTTGTTTGAAGGTGCAAAAGAAGCTATTATGTGTTTTACAAATCAAGAAATAAAAGTTATATTAATGGTAGAACGCATAGAGTCATATAAGGATGTAATAATTGAAGAATTATCTAATAAATTGAATATTAATGATGTTGAAATTCATTTTAAAACTGAGCAAGAAGGAAATTCTGATAATTTTAAAGAAAAAGTCATTGAAAATATAAGCAAAGATTATAATATTGTTGCTTATATTGGAGGAAAAATAGAAGAGATTGAGAAAATGACAAATCATAATATATCAACTATTGTATTTTTTAATCCTCACAAACAATTTTTTAAAAAAAGCTCAATAGAAATTCAAATTTGTACTAATTGGAGAGATATAGAGCGTATTATAAAAATGAATCTTGAAGGTGATGCAGAACTATATGAATTGAGAAAGTTAATGATTAGTTTTTATGCTAGGTGGTTACATGATATTGATTTTAAATTAAGTATTTGTGTGGCAATAGCGACTATTCTTTGTGGTTTATCTGGCACAATACTTTGCAGTAACCTTAGAAATATTGGCGGAATTTTTACGGTAATTTTTACAGTAATTCTAATATCTTTGGTTTTTATCTTTTCACTATTATCTTTAATCTTTTCCATCAGAGGTTATACTTCTATATATACAAGTGGGAAAAATGCTGGTCAAACAGTAAAATTTAGGAAAAAATGCTGGAATAAAATTAAATGTGGATTTGCAATATTAAAAGGACATGTAGAACAATCAAAACAGAAGGGAGATGCAATTTCGATATTTGAAGAATTTAGACAATTTGATGAAATTGCAAAATCATCTGCACATCGTAAATTTTTCCATGATCGTTATACCTCATATGATCCGGATGCTCTTTGGAATGAGAGATTTTTTTCTATTAGGGCATCAAATTATTCGAAAATATATTCAGAAAAGTTTGCGTCAATACTTCTTATTTGGTCTATTATTATTATGGGTATTTGGGTTATTATTATCGCAGTAACATATTTTATTGATTTAAAAGTTTGACAATAGTTGATGTAGAAACAAAATTATGGTCATTGGCTTTAGTGGCAAAACGATTGAAAAAAATAGAATTATGATATGTAAGGGGATAAAGACAAAATATTAATATATCCGAATAAAAAGGAAAGTACTCAAATAGAACATCCATTTTGAGAATGGCGATCAATGAGCATATTAGAAATACACTTGAGGAGGGTAAATTGGATGCAGAGGCGAATTTCCTAATAGTTCAAACAGAAGGACGAAGACAAGTTAAAAGGAAAAACAGAATAAAATCCCTCAAAAAAGCACAATCATTCTCTTCGAGACCCCGATTTTTCCTCACGAATTTTCGGCAAATGGTTTTTGATATACAGTCTATTGCAAATTTGTTACACAAGTAAATTGGCGATTAAAAATAAAAACACTACATTTGC
>JAITKS010000289.1 GCA_031278315.1 Planctomycetaceae bacterium
GCCCCGCTGGGGCGGGCTATAATCCGGTTGCCCTTTCAGGGCGATTCTAGTTTTATACGTGAACGGTCACCTTTTTCGTTACAAAAAATAATACCGAATTTTAAAGTACAATGAGTATATTACAAAATTTATCGTTAGAAAAAACGTTGGCGTCTCGGCCGTATTTTTAGATGTTTTTTTTACGTCTTAAAAATAAGTCAATAAGAAATAATAGAATTATCACTACAAATAAATATGGACGTAACGAAACTCTTTTACTTATTGGTTTATATCGTTTCAATAAAAGATTCGACGGTTCAGGATTGTAATTGCCGCCTGTTAGCTTTGCAATCCTTTGTAAGATTTCCTCATTTACACCCCCGTTTCGTAACTCGCTTGAATTATCAACCGCAATGATAGTCATACGATCTAAAATTGTTTGTTGCTCTTTCGATTGTAATCTCATTTGTAATTGATAATTTCCCCGCACATTTGCATTAAATTTTGCTTTATAACGCCCGGAAGCAATTTGATCAAACTCGATTTTTCGTTTCAATAAATCCGGCGTAATAATTGTCAAAAATCCGCCCGCACCATTAATGAAATTCTCGTTTGTGTCCGTAATATCAACCGTTACTTCGATTTTTCCGTCAACATATTTACTCTCAATAATAGCATTGTCCGACACTTGACGTTTCATAACAAATCTTATAATCTGCGCCCACAATTTTGCGAAATCATTCCACATAATCCATTCCGCTGCCCATCTATTTTTAACATCCGAAGTAAAAGCTGCCGTCATTCCAATTCCATACCGCCGCCAACTCAACAACGGCTCCCCGCTGCCGGAAGCAAGAATCGTCCTCGATACAGATTTTGATTTCGTTCTTACAAATCCTAAAAGCGGCGGAATCTGTTCTGACAAAATTCCATTAAGAATCGCATTTTTCGTAACAATAATTGGTACAAACGGTATCTCACTAAGCGGCGATACTCGCGATAACTTCGTCTCACTCGCAAAAATTTGCGGCACCGAATTTATATCACTCACTTGATAAAATCTGCCATTACACATTTCAGCAAAACGCCTCAATAATTCATCTTCCGAATCACCAATACTAATTATCGTAACAGAAATTCCAGACATAATTATTCGTTTCATCAATAAGTCGAAATTATCCATTTCACTCTTGCCGTCTGTCAGTAGAATAACATGTTTCGTTGACGTATCTAACCAATTTAACTGATTATACGATTCCTGAACCGCTGGATAAATACTCGTTCCCCCGCCCGGCGTAAGACCGTTAATAGCCGTCCGAATCGCCGGTACATTTGTTACTTTTTGCGTCGGAATAATCACATGCGGAATCACATCATAAGCAATAATCGAAATATAATCATTCTCCGATAACAACTCCACAACTTCCTTTGCCGATTCTTTAGCAATTTTAATTTTGTCTCCATTCATCGAACCAGAACGATCAATAACTAACGAAACCGCAATTGAATTTTTTTCTTTTTCGTCATCGAAATTGCATCGAACCGGCAGAATATCTTCAATTATTGTTTTATAGTATCCGCCTAACCCGAAAGCATGTTCGCCCCCGATCATTATAAAACCGCCGCCGAACTCATAAACATAATCACGAATCAAATTCATTTGTTGTAACGAAAATTCCGATACCGAAATATCCGAAATTATAACCGCATCAAATTGTGTAAATCCGTCAGCAGTTTTAGGTATTCCCTCCGCCGGACGTAACACAATTTTGATCCCCTGTTCCGACATCGCCGAAACAAAATCAGATAAAACTTCAGGTTCCGAATCGATCATCAATATACGTGCTTGCTCACCTGCAATTGCAATTTTACTCGAAAAATTGTTGTCTTTTACCGTATCAACAACCGGTTCAATTCTAACTTTAAACTCTTGTGTTCGATCTTCCGACGCAACTTGATAAAAACGAAATTTATTTTCACCGTCAGAAAGCTGCTCCGATACAGAATGAATTTTAAATTCGTTACGATAAATCGAAATATCCGTTTTTGCCGATCGATTACTATAAATTGTTAGATCAATATTAAACGGCTCACCCGCTTTTAACTCAAGCGGAACATTAAACTCCGATATTAAAACTTCAGGCAAATTTGATTTCGGAATAGGAACCGTTGAAATAGGAATTTCACAATACGCTGCAATCTCTGCCGCATTACCTGCTGTTTCGTTACCGTCAGAAATAAGTACAATCTCCGTACTGTAAATATTGGGCAACTTTAACGATTCAGCTAATTTTACCGCTGCCGCAATATTTGTCTCATCAATCCAACCGGATTCGTTTTTTGTTTCAGCTCGATTACGAATAGAAAAACGGCTAGATTTTCGTTGCGCAAATTCAAATAATTGCGGATGACGAGCAAAAGAAATCAATGAATACGTAAATTTTTTATTCGTGTTAAAAGAATCACGCAAAAATTTTTGTACGAATTTATGCGATTCGGCATCAATACTTCGGCTCTCGTCAACAAGAAAAATTACGTGCCGCTCTTCGGCTAAAAATTTAATCGATAATCCTGCTAAAACCAACGTAAACAAAAAAATGATAATTATACGGATAACAGAAATAATTTTTTTACTAACAATCATTTTGCCGATTCGATTATGTCTGTACAAATAAAACCGATTGCCCCAAAAGAGTAATCCAACAATTAAAAAAACAAATAAAAAAATTGGATCAGTCAGTTCAAGATACATAAATTATTGTGTTAATTTTATGTCAAATCAGACAAAATAAAATTTGAATTTATCTAATAAATTTCGGTGTCATACGAGAGCAGTTTTTTCCGGATAATCGAATATTACGTTAAAGTTTTGCACCGCTGCACCGGATGCGCCTTTTATCAAGTTGTCGATTACCGAAATTGTAATAACACGATTTCCAACAACTTCCGCCGTAATGTGAACATAATTTGTACCGGCAACATCTTTAGTTGCAGGAAGATGATCAACGATTTTTATAAACGGTTCTTTGCAATAAAATATTTTTAATACGTCAATTACATTTGATTTTGTCAAGTTATTAATTTTTGGGATTGAATATGTAGTTGTCAAAATACCTCTGTTCATTGGAGTCAAGTGCGGAGTGAAAATTACAGTTGTTTGTTTGCCGCTGCTGATTGAAATTATTTGTTCTATTTCGGGTGAGTGCCGATGCGTTCCGACACTGTATGCCGATATACTTTCATTACATTCGCAATAGAGAGAATCTAATTTTGCAGCTCTGCCTCTGCCTGAAACGCCGCTTTTTGAATCAATAATAATATTATCCGGCTCGATTATATTCGATTTAACAAGAGGCGATAACGGTAAAATTGCCGAAGTCGGATAGCAGCCGGGGTTCGCAACTAAGTTAGCGTCAACTATTTGTTGACGGAACAGTTCAGGTAATCCGTAAACGACATTACCAAGCCGGTCTGGATCCGGATGCGGTTCTGAATACCAGAGTTGAAATTTTTCGGGCGAATCGAGCCGATAATCTGCGCTTAAGTCGATTACTTTCGTTCCGCAAGCTAACAATTCAGGTACAATTTTCGCTGACGCTGTATGAGGTAAACAACTAAATACACAATTGCTGCGGGCTGCTATTTCTTTAGGTGAAAGATGCTCTAAAGAAAGATCAAGCAAACCAGAAAGCGATGGATGTACTTGACTGATCGGGCGTTTATCTTCACGGCTGGTAACAGCAACGATTTCAGCGTTAGGATGACGAAACAATATTTTAATAAGTTCGAGTGCGGTATATCCGGCAGCTCCAAGTATAGTTATTCGAGTTTTTGACATAAAGAAATTTTTCAGTAATTCATTCACACAAATTGTATTTTGTCCGTCGATATGAATGAGAAATTTAGCGTTTTGTTATTTATGGAATTTCTAAAAACTAATATTAGGAGGAACGCAGGCGTCTCGGCAGCATCGGTTTTGTACACAAAACGCCTAAAGATGCAGTCGAGACGGCCGCGTTCCTTCTAACAATAATTTTTTACATTAGTTTTTTAGAAATTCACTTTATTATTAATTGGCAATTCAAATTAATTTGTAATTATCAATAATCAGCGAAAATCAACGAAGCGGCAACATGAATTGTTTTATCGTAACAAAAAATTATACTTTGACAACCTACTCCCGAAGATTAATATATTCAATGTACCGCTAATAATTGGTATCGTATTATTTATTTTTTTTTAAGAGTCTAAAACAAATTAAATAACGGAATATTAAAAAAAAATTTTGTAACATTTTTTAGATATCAAGCGTCATAATATTGTTAGTCAGTTTGATCGTGTTGCGTTGACCGATTCAATATAACTTAACTAAACGCACTTTGTAATTAGCCGATCTTAAACAATAATGCCGCAATTTTTCAATAATTGTACGGCAAAAATAGACTAATTTTTAAGTGCGGAAATTTCAAAACTTAACTCAACAATTTAGGAGTTACTATGACAAAACGATTACTCGTTTCCTGTTGGACAATATTAGCCGCGTTGACTTTTTATTGTGTCCATGTTTCACACGTTTCCGGTGAGAATCCCGTAATTATTTCTTACCAGGATAATTTCAAAATATTTGCTTCTTCCGATTTTGCTAAACGATTACTCAAACTTCCTGAATGGAATTCTTACGTCGAAACATTCACGAAAGCTTGCGATAAAAAAATCGAACAAGAATTATCGGCAGACAAACTTAATCAAATATTACCTTCCGAAGTCGTGAAAGACTTACGGCAATTTCTTGAATCCGAAATCTCTACTAGACACATTGCCGAAGCCGCTTTTCAACATCTCGAAATGATAATTTTTGAACTCCAAGCCGACTTCGACCGTAAAGAAATCGACGAAAATCTACAAGATATAACAGACATCTTAAAAGGCCGTAAAAAAGATTTAGAAATCGATTTCGACGGCGTACTAGCTTTTATCGTTGATATAAATCCTCGTTCTGCTCTTTCGTTTTTGAAATATTTTAGGAAAGATACAGATTATAAATTTATCCAAAACGAACCGAATGGTGATTTCATTCTCAAATTTGATTTCGACTTTAACGGCCGCGATATCGAATTTTGCTGCGCCGGAATAAAACTCGCTGCGGATCGTTACGCCTTTATTTTCGCCGACGATGACCAAATTAAACAATATTGTAAAGCATTCAAAACAGGCCGATATGCAAAGTTGAAATCGACAAAACAGAAAAAAGAATTAATCTTAAAGGAAACTTGTTTTCTTTTTCTTGAACGTCAGCTGAAAAACGCTAATGTCGATTCGGCAGAAAAAGGAACTGAATTTTTAAGTAAAATTAAACAAGTCAAACTAGAATTTCACGAAGATAAAAGTATCCCGCAAGTTGAAATAAACGCAACGATGCATACAACCGAAGACAGTACAGCAGTTCGTGATATGTTAAATGTTTTGATAACTGTTGCTCAATTACAAACGTCAGAAAATTCGACTGAACGCAACTTGTTAAAAGCGGTTAAAGTTGATACAAACGGCGTCAATGTTTTTGTCAAGATAAATTTGGATAATCCGGATTTATGGAAAATTATCGCCAAAGGTCTCAAACAGGCAACAAATAAAATTAAAGAACGCAATGAATCAATTAACTGAAATACTGACAACGGCAGATTTCAAAACTCTTGCCGATTCTGAACTAGTTGAATTAGTTAAATCAGGTGAAACAAAAGCGTTTGATGAAATTGATAATCGTTATAGATCAATACTTAATCGTTTTTTATTACGATTTACAATTAGTTCGGAATCGGCGGAAGAGTTGACACAACGAACTTTGATACGTGCATTCGAAATGATAAAACAACTTAAATCAGGTGATAAAATCGCCGGTTGGTTACATCGAATTGCATTTCGATTGACCGTTGCCGAAAACCGATGCAAAAAAAATGTGTCGTTGGAAGATTCAGATGAGCCGCTAATTTATCAGCTAAATCAAATCGATCTCGATGACGAAAAACAAAATATTTGGCGTTACGTTAAAGAAACACTCTCTCCCGAAGAATACACAATTCTGCTATTCCGTTACAGAGATAATATGACATTAACAAATATCGCAAAAAAAACAGGAAAAAAAAATTGCTCCGTGCGAGTTCAACTACATCGAATTAGAAAAAAATTACAAGAGGGAATTTCTAAAAACTTATTTTTATTTTAATTCTCAAATGATACAAAAACATAAAAACTGCTTTACAACAAGTCAACAACTCAAATCGAAAATTCAATTAAAAATAATAACTTAAAATACCCGTTTCATGCAAACCTTGATTTCAGACTCACAAATCACAAATCACAAATCACAAATCAAAAATTAGAAATTAGAAATTCTAGCGGCAAGATATAATCAAAATTATTAATTATTAGTACGAGTTATATATGAAAATTTTAGATAGATATTTTATGAATCGCATTGACTGTAAACTCGACGAATCTCAACCTTTGGATCCGTTGACAGCATGGTACGTGAATCGGAATCCGCATCTGTACGAGTATTATACGGCGATGCTAAAACTCGAAATTGAATTACGCTTTTCTGATAATAATTTTTCAGAATACAAAGAAGCTGCCGATTCGGATTATCAATTTGAACATCAATCGAATCAACAAAATTATAATCCGGCTTGTTGTGAAAATAGACGGCAATTACGAAAAAATTATTATCAAAATTATTTGCCGAATAACCGATTTTTAGTTAGAGCAGTGACAATTATTTTTGTTATATTTGTAACGTTCAGTTTTACATTTTTTTTGTATTTACAATTTTTTTCAAAGTCTAATTTATTTTATGTAATAGAACCGAACAAGCCGCCGGAACAAAATAAAAAAATCGATCTCGCAGATTTCTTTGATCTCGACGAATTATTATCAACGGCATCAAACCCAATAACAGATATTCTGCCAATACAAAATAATTCGATAGAAAATTCCATATTAGAATTTATGATAGAACCAATCGTAAATTTCACAGACCATCCGCTAAAAACAACAACATCATTCCTAGAAACTGCCGGAATTATTCACTCATCAACACAAAAACAAACAAATAAACTCTAAAGTAATAAATCAGGTATCAACTTTACGGTTTAACAGAAAATGAAATTGCGATAGTAGAAAACACGGAAACCAAATGATGAAAATATCCGATAATTCTGCACAATTTTTGTTTCAAAAAATTGATGTATGGCGAAATAAGTTTAACGAATCACAATCGACTTGCGGCGACAGATTGAAAATAATTTTTATCTTTATCTTTGTACAATTTGCAGTCTCACGCAGACTCGAACATTTCGATATTTTAAAACATTTTAGAAATATTGATCAGATTGTAAAATACATTTTGCAAAAATATCATTTTCAAATATTCGAAATCGACCAACAGAAAATAAAAATATTCGGAATAGATCAAACAGAAAAATTTATTGAAGATATCGAACAACTTGATTTTCCAACAATTCCAATCGAAACATTAGGCTATGTTTACGAATATCTTTTTTGTACTAAACCTGAAATCCGCAAGTCGGGCGGTGTTTTTTATACACCTCAATATATAGTGCAATATATTGTACAAAAAACTGTCGGCAAATTAGTTGAGAACAAAACTCCTAAAGAAGTAAGCAAAATTAAAATCGTTGACCCGGCTTGCGGCAGCGGAAGTTTCTTATTAGGTGCTTATCAATTTCTACTTGATTGGCACAAAGATTATTACTCGAAACACGCTAAACCTTCAAAAGGACGCAAAAATGATCCATTGACCCCAACAGGAAATTTGTCAACCTCTGAAAAAAAACGAATCTTACTCAATAATATTTTCGGTGTTGATATTGATCTCAACGCTGTTGAAGTAACAAAATTGAGCCTTCTTATCAAATGTATGGAAGGCGAAACGGAAGCAAGTGTCGAGACAATTCAACGTCTATTTCACGAACAAGTTTTACCGTCAATCGATGACAATATCCGCGACGGTAATAGTCTTGTCGATACAGATTTCTACGACAACAATTTCGATTTCGGCGATGAACGAAACATTAAACCATTCAACTGGAAACTTGCTTTTCCTCATATTTTCAAACAAAACGGATTCGATTGCGTAATCGGAAATCCGCCTTATGTTGCGATTGATAGTATAAAACAGGTTGAGAAAGAATATTTCAGTTCAAAATATCCGTACTTAAAAAAACGTTTTGATCTATTCGGTTTGTTTGTGGATAACGGCATAAAATTACTTAACCCTAACGGCAAAATTGGAGTTATTATTCCAATGCAATTTTTACGAAATTCCGCTTTCGAGTTATTACGAAAATCAATATTGGAAAATAATCATATAGAAATTTTGAATTATCTCGGCGGAAAAATTTTTAAGAACGCAAATAATGATACGATAATTTTGGTCGTTGGAAAAAATAGACAAAAGGATAAAAAATCTACACTCATCGAAAGTATAACAACAAAATCAAATATTATTGAGAACAAAATAACTGTTACCGATCAATGTTTGTTTTTAAAAAATAACGAGTCGATTATTGATATTTCAACAGAAGAAGATAAAGGAATTGCTAATAAAATCGAGAACCAAAAATTGAAAATACATCAACGTTTTCAAGTTTTACAAGGAATTGTTTCAGGTTTGAATGAAGCATATATTTATCGTAAAAATAAAATACCCAAAATTGAAAAGCAACTTTTAAAACCGTTTGTATTCGGTTCTGATTTTGAAAAATATTTTATTCGAAATCCGCAATTTCAAATTATCTATCTGAACAAAAAAATTGATCTGACTAAATATCCGAAAACAGAAAATCTCTTGTTACCGTTCAAAAAAACGCTTAAAAAAAGAAGAGAAGCCGTTAAAAATTCTATTCCGTGGTATTCGTTACAATGGGCAAGAGATCAATCGACATTTGAAAAACCGAAAATTATTTTTCAAAAAATCCGTAATCAAAAACTTCAACAAAGACTAGTTGGAACTTTCGATAATTCAGGATTATTCGTTGGCGACGGCGTCATTTATCTCAACTCAAAAACTGATAACGAAAATGAATTAAAATTTTTATTGGCGATACTCAATTCAACACTTTACAATTTCTATTACAGACATAATTTTTTAGACATCAATTTGAAAATAAAATATCTCGAAAACACTTCTATAATTGATTACACGGAATTTGATATTAAACAATCAAAAAATTTTACAGATATTGTCAAACTGGCCGATCAACTTTTGAAATTAAATGCGGAAAAATCAGAAACGAAATTATCGCCGTCAATCAAACATCTCGACGAAAAAATCTCTTATTGTGAGAATAAAATCAATCAAATCGTTTATCAACTTTACGGTCTAACAGAAAATGAAATCAAAATAGTCGAGAGTGATTTTAAAAATTAAACAATTGAAATCAAATTATTATTTTTGTAATATATCAGTGAAATTTTTGTTTTTCGATTTTAACCCCGCTAGGGGTGTGAACTGCATAACCGGCGGTCAAGCGAAGCACAACCGCCGGAGCAGGAATTTTCCCAATTTTCCCAAAGCCCTGCAAGGGCGAGATAGTAGTTGAGAGTTGAAAGTTGGAGTGTTGATAGTGGATTTTAAGCGGGAATACTTGTTAAATCGCATGCGATACTCTCCACGATCAACTCTCAACTATCAATAATCTCGTCCTGTGCGGGGCTTTGACAAAGGCGAGGAGGTTCTGATCCGTAGGTTTACACCTACGGTTATGCACATCTCGTCCCTGCGGGACTAAGAAAACATAAGAGATTAAGAAAATGCCGCGGAAATAGGACCCCAAAAATTATTCCACTGATATATTACTTATTTTTACATATTTTTCCGAAACTCAAATATGATGTTTATTTTTCATAATATTTGTTTCTGTTATTGACAATCAACTTTTTACAACATATTGTTTCCAATTTTATTACAATGGTTCCTCATTTTATATTTGAAATGCACAATGTCTCCAAACGGTTTGGAGAAAAAACAGTTTTATCGAACATCAATTTGATGTTTTATTATGGTGCGAAAATTGGTATTGTTGGCGAAAACGGTTCCGGTAAATCGACATTACTCAAAATTATGGCGGGACTCGATACCAATTTTGACGGTAAAACAACACTGGTCAAGGGAATGCGTGTCAAATATGTTGCGCAAGAACCGGAACTATTACTTGATGCCACTGTTCGTGAAAATTTACTTACGGCAGTGGCTCCGATTCAGGAAAAAATTGATGCTTTCAATGAAATTTCAATGGCAATGGCGGAACCGGATCAAGCGGATAATTTTGATACACTTATGGAGACGATGGGGAAACTTCAGGAGGAAATTGATGCAGTGAATGGTTGGGAACTTGACCGGACGATTGATATTGCTGCTGATGCATTGGTGCTGCCTGCGGACGATGTTATTGTACAAAATTTGTCCGGCGGAGAACGCCGGCGAGTTGCGCTTTGTATGGCATTGCTTGAAAAGCCTGATCTTTTGCTGCTTGATGAACCGACAAACCATCTTGACGCTGAAACCGTTCAATGGCTTGAAGGAACACTTCGTGATTATTCGGGTACTGTGTTAATTGTTACGCATGACCGATATTTTTTGGACAATATCACAAAATGGATTCTTGAACTGGAAAATACACGCGGAATTCCTTTTGAAGGAAATTATTCTTCGTGGCTTTCACAAAAAGCAGAATTGCTTCGTGTTACCGAGAAGAAGGAATCGCAACGTCAAAAAACGTTACAACGTGAACTCGAATGGATTCAAACCGTTCACAAAGGACGGCTTCAAAAAAACCAAGCCCGTATTGATGCTTACGAAAAACTCGCTTCCCAACAAACATTGGATGATAAAAGCGATACAATTATCCAGATTGTGCCGGGTCCGCGTCTTGGGGATAAGGTATTATCGTTCAAAAACGTCTCAAAAGGTTACGATATTTCCAGGAAACGAATGGTGTTAATTGAGGATTGTTCGTTTGATCTTCCTCGCGGCGGGATTGTTGGAGTGATTGGTCCGAATGGAACCGGTAAAACAACAATGTTCCGAATGATTGTCGGTGAAGAACAACCAGATCAGGGCGTGTTGGAACTTGGTTCAACTGTTACACTGGCTTACGTTGATCAACATCGTGATGTGTTGAATGACGAAAATACCGTCTTTCAGGAAATTACCGACGGAAAAGATATGATTGAACTTGGAACGATTAAGATGAACAGCCGGGCTTATGTTTCGCGTTTCAATTTTCGCGGTACGCAGCAACAAAAGTTATTGGGACAGTGTAGCGGAGGGGAACGAAACAGGGTTCATCTGGCGAAATTATTGAAACGCGGCGGTAACTTGTTATTGCTTGACGAACCGACGAATGATTTGGATGTCAACACGATGCGTGTTCTCGAACAAGCACTTATTGATTTTGCGGGTTGTGCGATGGTGATTTCTCATGATCGTTTTTTTCTTGACCGAATTTGTACACATCTTCTTGTTTTTGAGGGCAATGGCAAAGTGGTGTGGTTTAATGGTAACTTTACGGCTTATGAAGAAATGCTCAAAGTTAAAGAGCCAAACCGATTGGAACATCGGCGCGGAAAATATAAAAAAATAGAGAGATATTAAAATTGTTTTTTGTAACTATTCAGCAAACGCATCGTTTAGTGAATAGTGAATAGTTAATAGTGAATATACTTTTTGTATTCATTTTGTATTCATTTGATTGATGTTTTATTATGTTACGATTTGTGTAAGAGGTAGGCGGCCTTTCGCCGAAAGGCCGTACTTGCTGGTTTGGTATTGGGTTGTACGCTGTTGATTATTAATTTCCATCCATAATCGGCGAGTACACCGACGTAACAGTGAGTGAAAACCCTTCGGCGAAACATTGCCCGCCTTTTACGTAAATCGTAACATAATAAAACATCAATTCAATGAATACCGGAAGTATCGATAATTATTTTCAGGAAATAAAGGGTTGTTTCAATAATGAAAGAAATATTATTTGGTGTGAGCGGCGGAATTGCTGCTTATAAATCGGCGGCGGTTGTTAGCGGATTGGTGCAACAGGGTTTTAGCGTAACAGTTGTGATGACGAACGCTGCTGCCGAACTTGTTGCGCCGAAAACGTTTGAAGCTTTGAGCGGCAAACCGGTTCGGACTTCTGTTTTTCACACAGACCGGATTCACGCTCATATCGAACTGGCGCGGGAAGCCGATCTTTTTTGTATCGCACCGGCAACCGCGAATATTTTAGCCAAAGCCGCTCACGGAATTGCTGATGATTTACTTAGTACACTTATACTTTCATTTGAAGGAACATTGCTTTTCGCACCGGCAATGAACACCGTCATGTGGAACAAACCATCGGTACAACGTAATGTCCGGCAACTGGTTGAAGATGGGGCGTTGATAATTGGTCCTGCGTCGGGGCGGTTAAGTTGCGGCGAAACCGGAGTTGGCCGTATGGTCGAACCGGAACAAATTGTTGCAGAAATTATTCGATGCATTAGTCAGTCATAAATTTAATTTTTCGTAATATTATTTCAATGGAATTTTTGAAGCCGAAATTCAAAGGGAGATTGGGGACAAAATGAATATTCGTTTTATTTTTTTCGATTTGGGCAATGTTTTACTGCGGTTTAGTATTCAACGGTTAGCGCGTCAGGGTGCGGCATTAACCGGCTGTACGGAAGCCGAAGTTCTTCACGCTGTTTTTAGTAACGGGATGGAACAGAAACTCGAATGCGGTGAAATTTCAGAACAAGAATTTTATGAATCGTTTTGTAATGTAATTGGAAAACGTTTTGAACCGCAGCAATTAGCAAACGTACTTAATGATATTTTTGAAGTGGTTGAAGAAGTGCAGCCGTTTCTTGCAAAACTGACTGCGATTGATTTTCCTCGCGGTATTCTTTCCAATACAGGGCCGGGACATTGGAATCATTGTATTGGAAAATATCCATTCTTGTTGCAAGATTTTCCGAAAAATCATGTTCTTAGTTTTCGTGCGGGAGTGATGAAGCCGGATCAGAAAATTTACGAAACAGCGTTGGAAACTGTCCGGCAGAATATTCCTGACATTAAGCCGAAGGAAATTTTGTTTATTGATGATCTTGAACCTAATGTTGCTGGAGCCAAAGAGTTTGGGTTTGATTCTTTTCAATTTATTTCTGAACAACAATTAGTTAAAGAACTTATGTTACGGGGTGATTGGTGAATCGGATGATAGACTTAAAATCAATTGTATCCTATCTTGATGCGGAATATCCTGCATCGTTAGCGGAAGAATGGGACAATGTCGGACTTCTTGTCGGTGATCTTTCCGCAAGAATTAAAACAATGATGACTTGCCTCACAGTTACACCGGAAGTTTGCGAGGAATCTGTTGCGAAAAAAGTTGATCTGATTATTTCGCATCATCCTTTTCCGTTTCAAGCAATGAAACAAATCACCTCGCAAACTGTTGAAGGTTCCATGTTGCTCCGATTAATTTCGCACGGGATAGCGGTTTATAGTCCGCACACGGCACACGATTCGGCAAAAGATGGTGTTAATCAACAATTAGCGGCAATACTTGATCTTACTGATGTTGTACCGTTGAACGCTAATGGTTCCGGGTGTATCGGTTATTGTAAACAAAACGGAATATTGCTTTCCGATTTATTACAAATTGTTGTATCCCGTTTGGGGACATGTTCTTATGTTGGAGACCTCAATAAATCAGTCAACCGGATTGCAATTGGTTGCGGTGCTGTGGACGAATTTGTTGACGAAGCGGTAAAACAGGAAGCCGATCTGCTCCTTCTGGGTGAAGCACGGTTTCATACTTGTTTACATGCCCAATCACTTCGATTGGCGTTAATATTAACCGGTCATTTTGCCAGTGAACATTTTGCCGTTAAAACTCTCGCAAAAAAAATTACCGCACAATTCCCAAAAATTCCCTGTTTTTCCAGCGATTCGGAACAAGATGTGATTAAGCGTTATAATTAAAACGGCTATCAAAAGTATATTTAAGTTTTCATCAAGAGAATACCGATAAATTAAAGAAGTTGTCTGTTTCTCGGCGGAATTTTCATTTCTCTTTTATTTTTAAGGAAAATAAATGTAAAAAATCCTGTAGAAATAAGACGTTTATTAATTGTATGCTTCTAATTTACGGTAACATTATTATCGTATTTTTGGGCAAGCACTGTAATTGATCTCCCCCATTTTTTTGTAACATGTACTAGGTACTAAAAGTAAGGAGTGTATTATGAAAAAGTTTTTCATATTTTCGTTATCTTTGGTTCTGTTTTCCTATTTGGGGGATATTTTTGCTCACACGGAAAACAATTCCATTTATCTTGGTCAGGAGGTGTGTGCGCCTTGTGAACCTGTTGAGGAACAAATTGAGAAACCTTGTGATGCAGTAACTTGTGATTCAGAGGATTTTCATTTCTTTAAACGTAATAAATATCATCGCCGATCTTTACTCGATAATATCGAAGTGTTTGGTTGGATTCAGGCTGGTGTTTATACAAACAGCCGCGGTAATACGATTACACGAACCAAAGGACCTAATTATAAGGGTAGAACTGTTACACAATTAGACCCGACTTCCGGTAACGGCGATTTGCTTTCCACAGTCCATTCAACTGATTTTTTGGTAAATCAAATATGGCTTGGTGTTAAAAAAGACGCTGATGGTACACACGGTCTTGACTGGGGATTTGCTGCTGAAGGTTATTTTGGTCCCGAAGCCTGGTTTGCTCAAAGTTGGGGAGATGCAAAATTTGATTATGGTTGGCAGGACGGCGACTATTATACTGCTATTCCGCAACTGTACGCCCAACTCGCTTACGGTGATCTTTCCGTCAAACTCGGTAAATTTGAAACAATACTCGGTTTCGAAGCACTTCGTGCTCCCGACTTTTTCTTCTTTAGTCATTCCTATATTTTCCTGCTGGAACCGTATTCTCATTCGGGTGCTTTTTTCCAATACACGCCCGGTGATAAATGGTCGCTCGGTGTTGGCTACACTACCGGTACAGATACCAGTATCGAAAACGCTTATGACGATCACGGATTCATCGGAACAATTTCGTATCAACTCACCAATAAATTAAATCTTTCGTATGCGGTAATGTATAACCATAACGGATATGGGGCTTACCCTGATTCGGGCGATACGGATTGGGATCGGTACGGACTGAGCGGTACGAATGTTTATCTGCATACTGTTACGGCAAATTACAGTATTTCAAATAAATGGAATTACTCCTTCCAATGGAATTATAACGATATTAAAAACAGAGAGGACAATAATCATATATTTTCGTACGGTATTGCCAATTATTTGACCTATCAATTCAATGATCGTTGGGGTATTGGTTTTCGTGCAGAATGGGCAAAGAACATTTTGGGTTACGAAACAGATATTAGTGAATACACGCTCGGCGTCAATTGGAAACCCTATTCCAATATCAGTATCCGACCGGAAATCCGTTATGATTACAGCGCAAATAAAGTCGAAAAACCATTTAATAACGGATTAAACCGTGATCAATTTTCCGGCGGTATTACTGGAATTGTTTCGTTTTAAGTACAACTCTATCCTGTTATCAATTGGTCGTTTTTTTTCGTTGCGTATTTTACGTCAGACCAATTTTTGTAATTGTCTATTTTAGTCCGCAGATTTACACAGATTTACGCAGATTTACATATATTTACACAGATTTTCGTCCAGCGATTTTCGCAAAGATTCGATCTTCGCGGATTTTCAAGGATTATTTTTTGAGAGTAGGAAATAACGAAACAAACAAAGGAAGAATAGACAAAAAATATAAAAAATTATTTTCAAAAAACTTTTTAAAATAATCTGCGTAAATCTGTGTCATCTGCGGACGATTGGAATTATGTGGTCGTTAAGAAAATAGGCTGTTACCAATTTTTCCTCAAAGTGTCAACCGCCCCGAAGATGTAACCGGTAATAGCGTAGGATAACACCCTACGTGAACAATCTGTCTGATTTATTACAATTAACTTTAACCAATTAATTTTAACTAATTAACAAAAACATGAACGAAAACTATGACATCG
The DNA here is from genome assembly GCA_031278315.1 of Planctomycetaceae bacterium. Classification (GTDB taxonomy): domain Bacteria; phylum Planctomycetota; class Planctomycetia; order Pirellulales; family Thermoguttaceae; genus WRKP01. The sequence goes on from JAITKS010000289.1 coordinate 16,109, forward strand.
GTTTAATGGGTCTTGCTGTGATGGGGCAGAATCTTGTTCTCAATATGGTTGATCACGGCTATAAGGTAGCGGTGTTTAATCGTACGGTTTCAAAGGTTGATGAGTTTGTCAGCCAGCCGGAATGCAAGACGAAAAGTGATCATCTTGTCGGAACACACTCATTGAAAGAACTCGTTTCAAAATTAAAACGTCCCCGAAAAGTTATGCTTATGATTCAATCAAAGGATGCGGTACCTGCTCCTGAAATTGCATTGTATCCTAATATTGCTGCGATTGATGCGGTGATCGAAGAACTCTTGACCTTGCTTGAACCGGGTGATGTGATTATTGACGGCGGCAACACGCATTTTCGGGACACGGAACGGCGTACAAAATTTGTTGAAAATAAAGGATTTTTGTACATTGGCACTGGAGTTTCGGGCGGTGAAGAAGGTGCACGAAAAGGTCCCAGTATGATGCCTGGCGGTTCTGAAAAAGCATGGGTTCTTGTCAAGGATATTTTTCAGTCTATTTCTGCAAAAGTCGGTACTCAAAAAGATATTCCTTGTTGCGAATGGGTTGGTCCTCGCGGAGCCGGTCATTACGTTAAAATGGTTCACAACGGTATTGAGTACGGTGATATGCAATTGATTTGTGAAGCATACTGGATGCTCAAAAATGCACTTAATTGTTCCAACGAAGAAATTTACACAATATTTGCCGAATGGAATCAAGGGGAGCTTGACAGTTATCTGATTGATATTACCAAAGATATTTTCACGGTAAAAGACAAAGAAACCGGAAAATATCTTGTTGATTTAATTCTTGATACAGCTGGTGCGAAGGGAACTGGTAAATGGATGAGTCAACTGGCTCTTGATGTTGGAGCACCTAGCAGTCTTGTTACGGAAGCGGTTTACGCACGCTGTATTTCGGCAATGAAAGACGCCCGTGTTCGCGCATCGAAAATTCTCAATGCTCCCGGCGGAATTTATAAAGGCGATAAAAAAGTATTTATCGAACAAATCCGTAAAGCTCTTTACGCTTCAAAAATCTGTTCGTATGCACAAGGTTATGTTCAAATGCAGGCAGCCGGCAAGGAATATGACTGGCTGTTACAATACGGTCAAATTGCAATGCTTTGGCGTGGCGGTTGTATTATTCGTGCGGTATTCCTTGAACGGATTAAAGATGCATTTGATGCCGAGCCGAAACTTGAAAATCTATTACTTGCGCCGTATTTCCAAGAGGTTGTTGAATTAGCTCAGGAGGCGTGGCGTCATGTGGTTAAGACGGCGATTGAATTGGGGATTCCGGTTCCGGCGTTTTCGACGGCGTTATCCTATTATGATTCATACCGTTCGGCGGTACTTCCGGCGAATTTGTTACAAGCGCAACGCGATTATTTCGGTGCCCACACCTATCTGAGAACCGATAAACCCAACGAAGGTCCTTTTCACACCGATTGGATTACCGAAAAAAAGTAACTGTTCACGTAAAAAAAAACATGAATCCGAACTACTTTTGAAAATTTTCGTTTCGCCTTATAATTAACAGTGTTTATGTTGGACAAATGTACCAATGTAAACACTGTTAATGTTTAATTTATAGGACGTAATACAACTTTTATTTTTCCGCAACATATTTTCCCGGTTCTCGGACTTCGGGACCAAATTGTCGCCCGTCGCCCAACTGTTTGTGCCAATTTTCAGCAGCTTCTTGGAGACGTTTAACAATTTCGGGATGTTCTGTTTTTACATCCTTTGTTTCGCTGATGTCATTTTGAAGATCATAGAGAGCTAACTCTTGTTTTTTGCGTTTACGAATAGGATATCCTTTCGGCGAAACTTCTCCGGTTACTTCAGAGGTATTATATTCGTGCGGAAAAATGAGTTTCCATCGAGTATCTCTGACCGCAAGCAATTGTCCGCCTACGTAAATAGGATAGGTTTCGTGAGGAGACACCGCTCCTTCTTTGCCGTAAAGCAATGGTCGAATATCTTTACCATCAATCTTGTTACCGGAAAGCGGTGTACCAATAATTGCTGCAACAGTTGGCAAAATATCGATGGTTGCTGCAAATTGATCTGTTGAAGTTCCTTCTGGAATTGTTCCCGGCTGAGAAAAAATTGTCGGTTCCCTCACTCCGCCTTCAAATACAGTTCCTTTACCTTCCCGTAAAGTTGTATCGTATCCGCCGTCCTTTCGACCGGTGAGGGCAGGTCCATTATCTGATGTGAAAATGACGAGGGTTTTCCGGCGGAGGTTAAGCCTATCCAA
>JAITKS010000175.1 GCA_031278315.1 Planctomycetaceae bacterium
AACGGTAAGTATCCAGATAAATTGGATAATCTCGTACCAAAATATCTCGACATAATACCAATTGATCCCTTTACCGGACGCACAACATTTGTTTACAAGTTACGTGAAACAACAACAGAAACAACATCAAAAGAAATAACAACAGATACAACACCGAAAGAAGAATTACCAAAACAATTGGAGTTACCTTATATTCTGTACTCATTCGGCCGCAACGGCAAAGACGACAACGGAACACCTGCTAAACCAACACAACCAAGTTCAGAAACGTCTGATGATATTGTATTTTGAAAAACATCTGTAATATGTTTTTTTGAGAATATATCAGCGGAATATTTTTTTTGACAGGATAAACAGGATTACAGGATAGTGGTTAGTGGTTAGTTCGCATGCGGAGCTTAACACCGATTATAAGTTCGAATCGCTAATCACTATTATTGATCCAATATCCGATCGCCCTTTCAGGGCGGATTTGCGGACAATTTTTTGACTCAAAAACAAATTGTATTTATTAAAAAATATTGCAACGTTTATTGACAATAGTTTCAATTACAAAAAATAAAAAACGAATTTTAAAGTGTAATTGGTATATTTAGCGTCTTTTGCTTATTTGCTTATTACTAGAATGACAACATCTGCATTCTCATTCGGGTTTTGATCTATTTGCTTTTGCTGCTTCGTGTCAATCGCTATACAATGATGCACGTTAATTCCCTTCTTGCTACAAAAATACTCAAAATCCTTGAGAGTTAAAAATCTTACATCCGAAGTATTGTACCATTCCTTTGCGTCATCAAAATCTAACTTTGGTGCCTGCCCCTCATTCATTAATCTCCGCCTGTGTTCATGAAATCCTAAATTTGGAAAACTCACAATCCCCCTTACCCCAACCCTCAACATTTCATCCAACACAAATTCGACATCCCGCACAGTCTGCAACGTTTTCGATAAAACCACAAAATCAAATTGATGATCAGAAAACGCATGTAACCCGTCATTCAAATCAGCCTGCACGACATCCAATCCGCGTTCTATACATCTCAACACATACTTTTCCTTGATTTCAATTCCCTGCACCCTGCTGCATTCACTCCTCTGTCTCAATCTTGCTAATAATCCGCCCTTGCCGCACCCTAAGTCTAACACTTTCGCGCCTCGCGGAATCAAATCAAGTATCTGCTCATAATCAATTCGATCCGGCCGCTCTAATTGCAAAACCCCGCCCGATAAAACTTCAAACGAAATATTACTCAAAAACGACCGAATCATCTCACCATAAATTTCAAACTCATCCGGTAACAAAAAACCATCATGCCCGCACTCACTCGGAATATCACAATAACTAACCCGCTTGTCAGTCGCTAAAAGCGCATTGACTAACTCCATCGATAAAAACGACGGAAAAAGCCAGTCCGTCGTAAAACTAAGAATCAACCATCTACACATCGAACGCTTCAACGATTTCTGCAATTCAATCGGCGTACTTCCAAGATCAAAATTGTCAATAGCAGTAGTTAAAACGACATAACTGTTCGCATCAAAACGCTCAACAAACTTGCCGCCCTGATACGCCAAATACGAACCAACAGAAAATTTTGTCTCAAACGCAGTCTCAATTTTACGTGCTTGATTTCGCGTTGAATCAAATTTTTTCATCATCGATTCCCTCGATAAATACGTAATATGCCCTAACATCCTCGCAATAGCTAACCCGCTTGCTGGAATCACACCTTTCTCATAATACCGCCCGCCTAAATAATTAGGGTCACTCAATATTGCATTTCGCGCGACAATGTCAAACGCTAAAGCTTGACTCGTCATGTGAGCGGCAGTCGCTAACGGAATAGCCGATAAAACACGATCAGGAAAACGCGTTGCCCACTCCAAAGTAACAACTCCGCCAAGCGAACCGCCGACAACAGATAATAACCGCGTAATCCCAAGACTGTCAATCAAAAGACAATCAACCTCAACAATATCACCAACAGTAATCTCAGGAAAATCTAACCCATATTGATAACCTGTGTCAGGATTAATAGAATCCGGTCCCGTCGAACCTCGACAACCCCCAAGAAAATTCGGACAAATTACAAAATACTTATCCGTATCTATCGGTTTGCCCGGACCTACCATAATTTCCCACCAACCCGTATTGTCCAATTCGTCATGCGCCGCAACATGAGAATCACCCGATATAGCATGACAAATCAATACAGCATTGTCTTTTCGCAAATTTAACTCACCATAAGTTTCATAAGTAATACGTACCTCCGAAAGACAACCGCCCCGCTCAAGATTGACCGGCGAAGAATATAAAAACTCACACGCATGCTTAAGCGGATTAGCATTCCGCACTGCATCTGTACTGTCAAAAAGTGCATCCATAATCTTTAAGCTCCTTCCATATGCTAAAACATACAGTTAATAATGTGCCGCCCCCGCAAGACTTCATGATTGTTAGTGGTCAGTGGTTAGTGGTTAGTTCGCATGCGGAAATTAGTAACGATTATAAGTTCGAATCGCTAATCACTATTATTGAACCAATATCCGATTGCCCTTTTAGGGCGATTCTAGTTTTATCCGTGAACAGTCACCTTTTTCGTTACAAAAAATAATACCGAATTTTAAAGTACAATGAGTATATTTCAGTGAAATAATTTATTGTTCCAGGGATCGCGGTCGTCTCGACCGCATCTTTAGGCGTTTTTTGTACAAAAAAGATACAGGCGGGACGCCTGCGTTCCCGACTAAAATATTTTTAGAAATTCACTTAAATCTAAAATTACAATCTCTCTGTGTCCTCTGTGATTAATAAAACAATTATTCCGCTGATATATTACGATGAATACAAAAATTCCACACTGAATATGTTTACCTGAATTTTATAATACGATGCATATAAAACGTAAAAGTACATTACGTTTTTTATTATTAACAGAGAACAAAATGTTCACAAAGAAAAATATCTAATTTTCAATTTTACAAATTCTATCTGCTGCAAAAAATTATAAATGAAATACGAAATTTTCGACAACTCCACAAACACAACTCACACAATTATAAATGCAAAACACAAAATTCAATTGACGGCTAAATCATAACAACAATAATAAAATGATAAAATCTCATTCTATTGTTGTAATTAAACTCTCATTAACTCTCATTCAAATCAAGCTGCAATAACACACTGCAAAATTTTAAAATTGATAAATTGATAAATTGTTAAATTGCGTACCATCAACATCAATAGAAATGCAAAAGAACATCTCTACTAATTCGAATCACAACACATAAAATTTAATTCAATACTTTTAAACTGTTCTCATTTTAATTTTCACTTCGAGTTGGTCTGCTTATTCTTACCTACTGTCCTACTGTAAATCAAGCTTCTTGATGAATAGATGAATAGGTAAATAACTTCCGTATTGTTAAAATTCTTACTGACGATACTCTATGAGCAGTTTTATACGAATTATTCATACGAAAGTAATGGTAACAATCGTTTATGTACCATCCCCACAGATCCCTACTGATAGGCATTTTTACAAAGTTTTCGCAAAGTTATTGTCTATTTTTTTCGAGCGGGCATTATAATAACGCCAAACATACCTTAGTATCCGCCGCTTCAAGATCATAACTTCCTTTTCGGGGAAGATCAGATAACATTGCGTTGGCGGAAACTAAAGCATGGACAGTTAAAAGTAATTTACTTTTTCTCTGTCAATTTAGCGACACGTTCTTCCATAATTTTTCCGGGTTTAAACGTAACGACAAATTTTTCTTTAACAAAAACTTTTTCACCTGTTTTCGGATTTCGTGCTTTTCTTGCAGCACGGCGTTTGACTTCAAACACACCGAAATTACGTAATTCAATGCGCCTTTCATCAACTATGGTCTCAACAATTGCGTCGAAAGTCTTTTGGACAATCTCCTTTGTTTGCAATTGTGTCAGATCAAGTTTTTCAGCAATTGAACGAACAATATCTTTTTTTGTCATGTATCACCTCACCTCTATTTTGAAATTGGGATAAAATTTATAGTTATCAGTCAAAAAAACGGATATTTTGAACTCAGATAACCATAAACAACGGACTTAAAATTTACGTCTTTTTCAGACGTACTACATTTGGAGAACTCCCCCAAAATTTACATTTTTCTTTACCTCTGACTTCGATCAAGTCATTTTTTTTGATGTTTCGCGATTTCAACATATATTTCGATAAGCGTCAAATCCGATTGTTTTACATTTCGATTTATGCTGTTGTTTTTTCTTTCGTACCTATCATCCAGTACAGCAACGGTGCACAAACACCAATCGTACTATAAGTACCAAAAGCGACACCCGCACACATTGCAAAAGCAAACGTATGTATGCCCTGACCCCCCAAGAAGTAAAGAATTAACGTTACAAAAAACGTGGTAAGCGAAGTCAACACGGTTCTTGACAACGTTTGATTTACAGCAGCATTTATCATTCTGTCAGTAAGTATAGGCGATTTACCGCGATTTTCACGTATTCGGTCAAATAAGATAATAGTATCATTGATCGAATAAGCGATAATCGTTAAAAACGCTGCAACTACAGCCAGACTAATTTTAAATTCGCTTACCTGTACAATCGCAAGCCAATTCGCTACCCACGCGCTAACTGCGATCAGACCAAGAACCACAACGACATCATGCACCAAACCTATTGCTGCTGCAAATCCGTATGCAAGTCCTTTAAATCTGTATCCCATATAAATTATAATTCCGATAAGACTTGCAATAATTGCAAGTCCGCCAGCAACACGCGTGTCGCTCGCCACAGAAGAACCGACCGTCGTTGACGTTGGAAATTCCGGCGTTGCGTCTTGTTGCGTTTTAATTGAAGCAAGTACAATCTCAACCTCTTCTTTTGCTGCATAAATAGTCATGTTCCACTCTGGTATCGGTTTTGTCTTGTCTTGTGAATTATAATCTTTAGACGATAATTCGTAACGAAAAGTATTAGCTATCAGTTTGTCCCGAACAGCTCTTTTGGATGCGTCATCTATTACAGATTCAAGCGAATCGATATTAATTGCGGGACTAGATTTTATTTTTATGTCAAGTTTATTTTCATTATCGCCTGCCACTTTGTTTATCGTATAATCGAACTTGCAGAACTGTAAATTATCTTTAAAAATTTCTTTGATAGTTTCACGTACCACATTAAGATACTCGTCTGCACTTATCGACATGTTTTTTATTTGCGGTAAAGGCGTTGTTATTATGTAGCGAGTGTTCGGTGCAACAGTTTCTGTACCAAACGCGGTACCAGATTCCTGCACAATTTGCACAGCAGAATCACCTAGCTTCTTTAACGTATCCGTATTATTTTTATTGTTATCTTCGAGTTTATTACGAACTTCTTCTATTTTCAACGGTTTCTCCAACAAAACTTCAAGCGATACTCCGCCAACGAAATCAATATCGAAAATTGAAGAACCTCTTGTAACAGTCAACGCTAACGCAATAATTGAAATTACAATTGAAAAACTTATCGTTACCCGCCGCACACTCATAAAATTTATATTCGGACGTTTAAATAATTGAAGCATAGAAAAAGTTGTTATCGACCGCTGTGCTTCAAGCAATTCCATAATAACTTTAGCACAATAAATCGCCGTAAACATACTTAAAATTATGCCTAAAATTAAAGTGATTGCGAATCCCCTGACTTGTTCCGTTCCTATTGTGTACAAAATAATACCAACCAAAACCGTCGTAATATTCGAATCAAGAATAGCAGACAACGCTTTATCATAAGCATTTCTTATTGCTAATCTCAAAGAAGAACCGCCTGCTAACTCTTCACGTAATCTTTCATAAATAAGAATATTTGCATCGACAGCCATTCCAATTGTTAAAACAATTCCAGCAAGACCCGGTAACGTAAACGGAGATTTAAGCGTTATCATTATTGTAACTAATAACGCAAGATTCGTAATAACACAAAAACACGCAATAAAACCCGCAAGACGATAATAAAATAACATAAACAAAAGTACCACAATCGCTGAACCTATTAATGCTGCTTCACCCTTGCGAATTGTATCTTCACCTAGCGTTGCACCAATTAATAACTTGCTTGCCGGCTCTTTGCTTAATTCGACCGGCAACGCACCGGCAGTTAGTATCTTTATTAAATCTTCAATCTCGTTATTCAGCTGCTGCATTGCATCTTTACCCGTGCGGGGCTCAAACGAGATTATGCCGTTATCTCTAATTTCACTTTCGATTACCGGTGCCGAATACAACTGCTCGTTCAAAATAATACCAAGATGACGCTTTCGATTCGCTTGAGCAGAATCAGGTTTGTTACTTGATGTTAAACGTCCGAATTTATTCGCACCAATGTTATTGAAACTAAAAGAAACACCCGGTTTTATTCCGCTGTTGCCTCGACCGACATTATTCAAATATGCACCTGTAACATCTTCGCCGTCATTACAAAGTACAAGCACTTCGAGTCTGCCATTACGAGTACGAGTTAAAAATTCAGGATTATTACGAAATTGCGATTCTTCATTTTCATACGCAGGAAACCATTGTGCGAGTAAATCGCCTTGCGTGCTGCGGATTTCAGCGGCATGAGAATTTATAGTCGGTTCAGCAAGCGAAATTATATGAGCATCTTGAGCATACGCTTTAGAAGCAAGAATACGAAAAACTAACGCCCCCGATTCACTTATTATCTTTTGGATTCGTTGAACCTCAGAATCTTCAGCTCGCGGAATAATAACTTGTATGCGGGATATACCTACAGGTGTTATCGATATTTCACGTTGACCGCCCGGATTAATACGTGTTGAAATCGCACCTATCAACTTACTCATCGTTTGAGCTTTAATTTGACCGCTTTGCTCACGCTTATCCTGATTCGACGTACTTTGCGGAATATCATAAACAAGCACAACTCCGCCGCTCAAGTCGATTCCTAACATTATCCGATCCCAGCTTACAGCCGCTGCAATTATTCCGCCCGCACACGCTAAAATAGTTATCGAAATTTTGAATCCGTACTCGCTGGACATCTTGCTTCTTTTCGCTACAAAATTTCCAACTGTAAAACAAACTATAAGAATCAACGCAAAAACTACCCAGTTAAAAAGCGATACACGGAACGACCGCCACCATTCCGCTTTTGCTTTCGCTATTTCAGCATCTTCGATAGATTTGTGATCGTGATCACTATGATCATGGCTAGACACCGTTGCATTAAAAGGATCAACTTTAGATGAATCCGCATCAGACGGAGCAACCGGCGACAACGGCGAACTCGGAAATACTGATTTGTCGGCATCAACATTTTCCGGCGAAGGAACAGACGGCGTCGTAGATGGTGTAGATTCTGTTGTTGTAGGCGTAGTATTTGTAGTAGTAGTTGTTGTAGTAGTAGTTGTTGTTGTTGTTGTAGGCGTAGTATTTGTCGGTGAATTTAATGTAGTCGATGCATCTGGTTGAGATTTAGTTTCTGGTTGAGCTTCTGGTTGAGATTCTGGTTGAGGTTTAACTTCTTCTTTGGCAGCCGGAGCCGAGTTTTTATCGGTTGTGTTGTCTGCTGATTTTTCGTTAGTGGAATTAGATTCAACCGAAACTTCTGTATTTTCTTTATTTTCTGATATATTTTCTTTATCAGATTTAGTTGAATCCGGTGCAGTTGCAGAGACATCGTTCTGAACTAAAACCGTTGTGTTTGACCGCAAACTCTGCGAGAGAAGGAAAGCTGCTACAATAGCAATAATGGTGAAATTGACAATTCGGAGCATTTTATATATTTTGAAAATGTTTGTTAAAGGGTTTGCGCTTAAATTTGTTACCTTTTGCAGGTTTATTTAAACTTCTCACATTTTAAACTGTTTTCAGTTTAATTTTCGTTTCGAGCTGTCTGCTTATTTACGAAAAGCAGGTTTTACTGAAACGTTTTTGTATTATCTCAATTCATAATACGATGTGTAAATGATCGGGATAACCGTTATTTGTTTATCTATACTTGAAACAGTTTTTTGCTCTGTAGTTACTGAATTTCTAGTATGAATCTTATATTTTGGGTTTATGTTTGTCTGTTTATCTCTTATCGGAAAGTAGTGAAGGTAAACCAAAATTAAAGTGTAAACTATTTAAAATGTATTTGTAATTAAGCGTGTTTTGGTTAATTGTTTGTTAATTGTTACAATAAATTGCCGCAGTTGTCAATTTGTTATTTATAATTTTTGCAATTTCTAAAAACTTATTTTGTCAGGATCGCAGACATCTTTTCCCGTACTGGTTTATGACCGCAAAATGTCTAATATAAATATCTAATATATACAGCCGGAATATTGTCGGGAATACAATCGGGCGATCTTGTTATATATCTTTATAACTCTTTACCGGAAGTTTTTAAACTACACTCATTTGAAATTTCGGTTTGAGCTGCTTACTTATCTATCGAAAAACAAGTTTTACTGAACCGCATTGTATCACCGAAATTCATAGTACGATACGTATAATAAGCGTATAAATTAAGCGTATAATAGGCGTATAAATTAAGCCGGACTTAAACTGAAATCAAACTTACACAGTCAAAATTTATTGTTGAAATTTATTGTCTGATCGTAGTATAAAAATTTTTTTGTTCAATTCATATTTTAATTTCAGTTTGCCTTCGTTGCTATACGATAACAATATTACGATAATAATTACGATAATAATATAGAGACGCATTTACAGCGTTTCTACAATTACCGAACTGCCGAATTCTAGTCTTGAAACGGTATAGTACCAGCCAAAACGAATTGAGTTTAATTGAATGAATTAAACGATAACGGTAATAAATGTGTCAGTTGTTTTTTTGATCTTTATCAATTTTTCCTTGAATTGCATGTATAACAAATCTGATTTTTGTACCGTTTGATTCATCAACTTTCAGTACAACTTCGTTTTTTTCTTTATCAACAGAGTGTATTATACCGACCATTCCGCCGACGGTATAAACTTTGTCGTTTTGTTTCAGCGATTCAATTAATTTTCGTGCGGCTTCTTCTTGCCGTTGTTGCGGACGAATCACAAAGAACCATAACATCACGCCGATTAAACCGAATATAATAAACATCGGAATAACTTGATTGATTCCTTGCGGTGATGCTTGTTGTGCTTGATCTGCCTGAGCGAAAATCATATATATTTCAGAAAAAATTACATTCATTTGTAAGTTCATCTTTTATTCTTTCCTGTTATGTTAATAAATTAAAGTTATAAGTCTCGTACTATGAATTGAATAATATGAAGGCGTATTCATATTATTCTTAATTTATATTCATATTCATTAAAAAGCCTGCTTTCTGATATGTAAACAGGCGGTTCGAAATAAAAATTCAAGTGAGAAATTCTTAAAAAAATTCTTACTGAATTATTACTAAAACATAAGTTTTTTTTCGTATCGTTTTTTTGTTACGAAAAAGTATCATAACGTATGATCGTTTTATTCTCAACTTAAAAAGGCGGGAATTTTACTTGATAATCGCAAAATTGCAATACGTACCGCTCTTGGTTTTTTATTTTGACAAGTAACTATCGGTGTAAAAGAAACCTCTGACTACAAGAATGTGCCGATTTTTATTCTTGAATTATCATTGTTTCGATTATGTTGCGGAAAGACGTGAATTTTTATTACTGAAATTTACGTCAAAAAACCGAAAATTTACGTCAAAAACTGATGAATCATTTAGCAAATATTTACGTCTGATTATTGGAACGAATATTTTGAACGAATATTATCCGTGAGTTATTATTGTGAATTATCGTTACAAAATTTGTATAATAATCAGCTGAAATGAAACAAAAAAATGTCGCCGTCTTTTACGATATAATCTTTCGGCTCACGCCGGACGAGATTTTCTGCTTTTACAGCGCGTTCACTTCCTAATCTTATCAAGTCGTCAATTTTTGTAACTTCGGCGCGGATGAATCCTTTTGCCATATCGGTATGAATTACAGCTGCTGCATCGAGTGCGGTTCCGCCTTTAGGGATAAGCCATGTACGAATTTCTTTTTCACCGGCGGTTATAAAAGTCATTTGACCGGATGCGTCAAGAATGGTTTGAATAACAAGATTCTTATCTGTTGACTGTAGTTGCATTTCTTCGAGAAAAGCTGTTTTCTCTGATTGACTCATTGATTCTAATTCTAATTCGAGTCGAATGCTGAATGCGATTAATGGAGTATCGGGCGTTGCGTATTGTTTGTATTGTTCCATATTTGTTTCGTCGTCGTTTGTATTGATTATTAGCATTCTTGGTTTACCGCTTAGAAGTCTGAAACCGCGTGTTAAACGTTGTTGTTCTTGAGTTAGTTGTGTATCTTTAATTGGTTTTCCGTTTTCTAATCCTTCTTGCAGCAGTTTTAATGTTTCGTATTCAGATTCGAGTTTTTCGTGTTCGGTTTTAGGAATAGGTCTTTTATTTTGTTCTTGTATTTTTTCAATTCGATTTAGTACGATTTCGAGATCGGCGATTACCATATCGTCATTGAATGCGTTGATCTCTTTTGTCGGATCGGAGCCGTCAAAAACCGGCACGACCCAAACTAAAGCATCGGCTTCACGAAGTTGACCGAGTCGTGTTGCGTTACCGTGTTGTTCACGAGATAGACCGGGAGTATCAACTATTTCTATTCCGGCGTAGGTTATTTTTTTAGGTTTATAAATTTCGATCAACGATTTAAATCGAGGCTCTGGAATCAACGCTGTAGCTGATTGTAATGAATGTGCAAGAGACGGAACAGGTACTTGACCCGTCAGCCATTGAAACAACATACTTTTTCCAGTTCCTTTATAACCAACTAAACCAATTTTCATAATAAATAATAAAAGTAAAAAATAATACGTATATAATTAATACGTATATAATGGAAATCTCCCGTAATATTTCGGTGCCGCTTTGAAATCGTAATTTAATGAAACTCTTTACGGCATTGAAAAAATTCGCGGACAACATTTACACTAGAATTACTGCTAGGATAATCGTCGTTTTAATATCATCAAATAAATCATAAACAAAGCGTCTTTATCTATGAGGTACTCTGTGTCCTCAATGTTTTTTGAGAATCAGTAACTGCGAAATTAAAAAATTAAAAAACGCTGAATAGTTATGAAATCTCAATTTCACAAATCACTGACAGTTCTATAAGTATCTCGTACTAGAACTTCGGCAATACAATGACGGCGCAGTCTGCTATACATGATTTCCGTAAGTAAGCAGGCAGCTCAAATCAAAAATTCAAGTAGAACAATTTAAACTCTAACACAAAGAATATTCAATGTAAAGAATGGGGATAATAATATACTATTTATTTTAATTGTCATTGGGGCAATTTAATTTTTCGTAATATATCCGTGAAAAAATTTTTTCGTAACTGAAAAATTTTTTTCGTAACTGTCTATTTTGATTTTTTGTAGTTATCCTCATTGTCCTTTAAAATTCGGTATTATTTTTGTTTGTCTCGTACATTCAAAAAAATAATTCAAGATTACAACTTTAAAACTGCTCACTTGAAATTTTGGTTCGAGCTTCCGGATTATCTATCGAATCTATCGAAAAATTTTTACATTCTTGTTAGTTGAAATTCACATACTACGATTCGGGAGACACCTAATATATCTAATAATATATCTAAAGATCGCCTCTCTCAACCAAAGATATTTAATCGACTATTGCCAAAATTAAAAATTGAGTTATACTTTTCGCCCATTTATGTGAAAACATTCGTGATGATCTATCAAACTATTCATAACGTTAAATTTCGGCATTGCCGTCTTATTACATAAATTGGATACAGTTTATTATGAATACGCTTTTGAATCCCGTTGAATCCCGAAGTTAATAGTGCGAATCGTATGTGTACTCAATTACACGGCATGATTACAAAATTGTGAAGAGGAATTTTATGCAAAAAAATACAGTTCAAATAAATATTGAAACACGTCACGGCGAAATCGCTGAAATAACAAAAGAAAAAATTTCAGCTAAGTTAATCAAATTACAAAGATTTTTCGAACGTCTGATATCAATTGAAGTAATTATTGACCTAGAAAAAAACGATGAACCCAATATCGAAATAATAGTAACACCCGCACATAAAGGAACATTTGTAGCGAGTTATAGTTCAAATGATATGTTTGGTACTGTTGATCATCTGGTAGCTAAACTAGAACAACAGATAAAAAAATATAAAGAAAAAATACAAGACCACAATAAAAAATAAACACATAATTCTATGAAATTTTTTTTATACCAACAAATTTAGTTCCAAAAGCCCGATAAATAACTAGACGGCTTAAATCGAAAAATTCAAACGAGAATTACTACAAAAACTGTTTTAAAGTTACGGCAATTATTGTGCGTCAAGCTAAAATTGATTTTGTATCAGAGGAGTATCCGAAACTTTGATGAGTTCGGATTTTGTTAAATCAAGGATGTTTTTTGAAAGAGTTGGTTTGTTTTACCTTTTATATATAAGGAGTAAAGTGAATGAAGTTTGCTGATTTTATTTTACCTGATGCTGTGAGCGCTGAAGTTAAAGCGTCGAATAAGCAGGGAGTAATACGCGAAATGGTACGTTCATTGGTCGATGCAGGCGGAATCAAAGAATCTGATTACGAGCCTATAGTGAAAGCAATAGTTAAACGCGAGGAACTCGGATCAACCGGAATTGGCCGAGGTATCGCTGTACCGCACACGAAACACGAAAGCGTCGACCGATTGGTCGGCTGCATTGCAATAAGTGCGGACGGAATAGATTTCGAGAGCTTGGACTGTGAAAAAGTTCAGCTCTTTTTCTTATTGGTTTCGCCATACGACAGACCAGGTGAACATTTGAGAACTTTGGAACATATCACACGTCAGCTAAAAGACGATACTTTTTGCAGATTCCTAAAACAAGCAAAAAGCAAAGAAGATGTGTTACAACTTCTTGAGGAAGCAGATAACAACTCTTTCGGCAAGTAGCAGTAAGCGGTGTTTTTTTGCTGATGTAAGTTAAGTTGATAATATAAATTTAAGTTTGCGGAAAATAATATATGTAAATGTTGTTCTTGTTGCCGTGTCTGATAATTGAGAACAAAATAACAGAATATGTTTATATAGATAACGCTTTGAATTTATCAACTATTACTGCATTGTGTATTAAGGAAGATATGGAAATTTCTATACTCTTGTATTGTAAATTTGCAATTCAAGAGTGTATTTGTATGAGCATAATTCCCAAATATGATTCCTAAACATGATTCCCAAAGTAAACCGCAATAACTATTGAAAGTAATGTGTGATCAGATCAGAATTAGATCAGATCAGTTTAAAACGCCTTTATATTATGGTTGATCTACGAAAGTTGATTTACGTGTTATTTATGTTTAACATAAAAATAAATTCGATTTAGGTTGTAGAAATATTCAGTTTTATTTTTGGAATGTCATTTTAAAATATATTAGGAAAAAAATGAAATGAATACAAATCGTACTATGAATTTCGGCGATACAAATACTATTCATTAAAAATCCTGATTTCAAGCCTGATTTCCGATAGATAAAACAACTCTAACTCAAACCGAAAATTCAAATAAGAGCAGTTTAATTTTTTCAATGAAACATTACAAAATATAAAATATGAAAATATGATCAATAACATTAAAAAAACATTGACAGTAAATCATGCTTGCGGAGTACATGCGAGAGTTGCAACAATTTTAGCTAAAAAGGCAAATGAATTCGTTTCAGATATAAAGCTGATAAAAGGCAGTTATGCTGCTGATTGTCGAAGTGTTCTTGATCTGTTGACGTTAGGCGCATTTAAAGGCGATAGATTGGAACTAGTTGTAATAGGAGAAGATGCAGCAGATGCAGCAGGTGCAATAACAGCTCTTTTTGATGCTGGTTTCTATGAAGAATAAACGAAAACTTCTCTAAAAAAAATTTGTAATTACGCCGGTGAAATTTTCATAATATTCTCTAATTCTTGTAACTATTCAGCAGTTGTTATTTTTCCTCGTATTCTGGGACGGCTATAATCCGATCGCCCTTTCGGGACTGGTTTGATTAATCCTGAAAATTACTTACTACATATAACAATGACCTGATATAACGATGACTGCAAAAATTCCACTGATATATTACAAAAAATTTAACAATTAAAACATGAACGTTCTCAAAATAAAAATTTACGTGAACGATTACAAAATATTTCACTGATACTGATATATTGAAAGTATTATAGAGAGAGTAATAAATGATACATAGCAAGATGTTTATTTTGTCTGATTATGGAGCTGTCGGTTGTAAATTATCGCGAGAGATGATTGAATCTGTGATTTCGTTTCATGGTCATTTTTGTGTAGGTTTAGCGATTGGAATACGTGTCGGCGAATGGGTACGGCGTGAATTCGGATTCTCCGAAGATGAGGAATTAGTATCGGCAGTAGAAACTGACATGTGTGCGGTTGACGCAATTCAATATCTTGCCGGATGTACTTTCGGCAAGGGTAATCTTATTTTTCTTGATTATGGTAAAAATGCCTATTCTTTTTTTCGCCGAAGTGATAATAAGAATGTAAGAGTTGCACCGCGAATTGAAGACTCTGTCGAATTTATTTCAGGAAAGTTGTTATTTGATTTATCGGAACAACAAAAAAAACTTGATTCCGGCAACATCATGCAACAAACTTTAATACGTAATTCAATGATTAACCGTATTTTGGAAACAGATTTTGATCAAATGTTTTCAATCAAGCCTGCAAAAATATCTATGCCGGAGAAAGCAAGAATTCATAAAAGTTATCAATGCTCAAAATGCAAAGAGCGAGTTATGTCAACTAGACTAATAAAAGATAAAGACGGAAATTATCTATGCAAAGAATGTAATAAAGAATAAGCATACACATCGTTTTATGAATTTCGGTTTTATTTATTGTAACGAAAAAACAACATATAAAAATTCCTGTTGAGAAGCAAACCTTGCGTCTCTTGAATTAGTTTATTCCGTCATGCCGAGACACAAAACATTGTGTCTCAACAGAATTTTTTTTTTCGTTTTTTGCTTTTGGGCATATTCTTTATATTATTAGAGATTCCCTCTAATTATTCGGCAATATTTATATGAAAAAAAATCTTGAAAATTACTCTTGACGCCTTTTAATAGAATAGTTATTATCCGCTATCAGTAAATAAAAATAATCGATATTGTGTCGATTTGAAACTGATAAATTTACTTCAACATTACAAAAAAATGAAAGGATATAAAAATGAATTTCAACTTTTTCGAATGGATTCGCAATGGCGTAAAACAATCTGTACTCATGGGCGTAACAGACGCAGTTCAAACAATGGGAGCACCGCAAGATGACAAAACCGCAAAAGATAAAATAATGGGATTCCTACAATCAGACCTTAATAAAAACGAAGAAAATAACGTCAAAAGACGTATTCCATCACCTACATCTTCAGTATCAACTACCAAAAAACTCGGACGTTCAATTACAGATATTAATACTGCAATAGAATAAAAATTTCGGCAGCTATTCAATAGAATTTTGTAAATTTGCTGCGGTAGAAAATCAAAAATTATACTCCTCATACTTGTCCTCATACTTGAAAATTCGATTTTCATTTTTTGACAAAACAAATAGAAAATTTGCAAGATTTTAAACTACTCTCATTTGAATTGTCGATATGAGTTGCCTGCTTACCAATTAGAAATCAAACGCATCAATGAATATGAAAATGAAGATGAATACATCCTTGTATCGCCGAAATTTATAATACGGCACATATAAATAAAAAACAAGCAACTATATCTTTCAACAAACCGAGAAATTAAAGTATGATTTAAAGTATGATTTAAAGTATGAAGAGTATAGCCGATTCACAAATGATATTTCAACAAAACGCAACATAATTGACAACATAACCGGCAGCATAACTGATTGAATTACGGTTTGTCATAATTATGAATGATAAATTGTAGATGTTTTGCATGGCATAACTGTTTTTTGAATTTTAATTTCAACAGTAAACTTAACCAAGTCTGCGAATACGCTGACACAACAGTCAACTATGAAAAACGAAGAAGTCAATTTACCTACCGGAATAATCACAATAGACGGACCAGCCGGAGCCGGTAAAAGTACAGTAGCACGTCAACTTGCCGAATTACTTTCACAAGAGTTGAAAGTAAAATTCGAATACGTTGATACAGGTTCAATGTATCGGGCGGCAACATTATATGCTATCCGAAATAATGCCGATTGGAATAATCATAACCAAATTGCTGAATTGACAAAACAAGCAGAAATTTGTATCCTCGACGGTGAAACATTTTTGAACGGAGAAAACGTTACAAATATTGTTCGTTCACCGGAAATCACGAAATACATAAAATTCATCGCCGATAATAATATTGTCCGTTCAATTATGGTTAAACTTCAACAATCAATCGCCGATAATTTGATCAACCAAAATAGAGGCATTGTTACTGAAGGCCGCGATCAGGGAACGCTGGTATTTCCAAACGCCGATTGTAAATTTTATCTTACCGCATCGCCGCAAGAACGCACAAAACGACGCCTATCAGAATTGCAATCTCAAAAAATAACAAACGAAAATATAAATTTCAACCAAATATTAAACGACATAAACCAACGCGACGAAAGAGATAAAAAAAGAGAATTCGGCGCACTGCGCAAAGCCGATGACGCTGTCGAAATTATCACAGACGGCGTTGAAATATCAAATATCCTCGAACTCCTCGTGAAACTAATAATTCATAAATTGAATAATCGTAACGAAAAATATTTGTAAACGCTCAAATATATTTTAAACTATTCTCGCTTGATTTTTTCGGCTCGTGCCGAATAATTCATAGACGAAAAGTTAGGTTTTACAGAATAATTACAGAATAATTATAAATAACATTACTTGCAGCGATGTCTTTATTGTCTGTGTTACATGTGTTCTTGTAATCCGATATATTTTTTAAATTCAAAAGAATAATTACAAAAAAAAATGAAATCAAGAAATAGGAAGTTAGGAAATTTATTTGCAATTTTGTTTGCGGTAATTATTGTAACAATAATATTTTTACCATTAGTTGAAGGCAGTCAGCTTCTTTCGCCGCGTCAGATGGAACGGTTTGGATTAGTCCGAGTCTGGTACAATCAATTAGCGGTGAATAATAGTGACGTAAAATTACAGTACATTACAATTGAAGGTGATTCTCTTTTTGCGATAACAAGTGATGCTAAAATTCATGTTCTTGATTCTGCAACGGGCAAATTACGTTGGTCGAAAGTTATTGGCAAACGCGAGTTGCAATATTTTACACCAGCTGCAAACAGCCGAGTTGTTGCTGTCGTGAATAACATTGAGTTGTTTGTTTTCGATCGAAAAAACGGTAAACTCCTGTTTTATACACCTCTGCCGAATTCTGTTGCAGTAACAGCTTGTGAAATTAGTGAGAATTATGTTTATATTCCGATGCAAGGCGGACGAATAATTGTTTATCCGCTTGAAGAAGGCATAATGGAACAAGTATTCAACATGGAAACCGGTCAATACGAAGACGCTAATCCGGTAATTTCCAAACCGCCTGTTCCTGACAATCAATCTAATCAACTTGATCACGTAAAGGGAGACGATTCTAAAAAAACAAAAAGCAAAGTGGCATCAATGCAGGTTGAGGTGCCGAATGATCTTGCAAGCCGTGACGAAACTATTGCTAATCTAGTTGAGAGTTTTGCAGAAACGAAATATTCAATTCTTGCAAAACCAGAGAAACAACCCGAAGAACCGCAATTTGTGTTACGTCCGCCGTTGAATTTTCCAATGTCAACAATATCTTTCGGGGAATTGATTATTCAACCGAAAATCAGTTCGCAGATTATAAAAATCAACCCGATTGATAATAGTTTGGGAATGCACTGGGAAATTTTAACATGGGTAAACAAAGATGGAGATTTTCACGCTTCGATTATTCGAAATTTATCGCAAACAAAAATTGAACAGCTTTACCGAGTCAACTCGCCGACAAAAATATTCAAGCCCGAAAATAACAATATTGCTGAACGAGATTGGAAAATAGATAAACAAATAGTTATTCGGCCGACAACAAATCAAACTGTTCCGTATTTCTATTCGGGAATAAATTTCGACAGACAAATGATACCGGACTTGTCGATACTTGGTACGAAATCCGGTTATATTTTTGCTATCAAGAATCGTAACGGTGAAATCGCATGGCATTTTATTGGAAACGGCGCTGTTATAGAACAGATCGGTATCGTCGGAATCGATGTTTATGCTCCGACAATTCATGGAATGTACAACATAAATATATTAACCGGCAAAGAAAAATGGTACGTACCGAATATTAGTAAATTTATTTGTGCGTCTAAATCACGTGTTTACGTACAAAACAAACAACAATTACTCGTTATCCTTGATAGAAAAAACGGCAGCAAAATTGCATCTATCGACTTGAGAAAATTTAAAGACATATTATTTAACATCGAAACAGATCGACTCTTTATCGTTGACAATTCCGGTTTAATTCAATGTTTTGCGGAACGTCAAACTGATACTGTAAGCAACAACATTCGTTTTGGTGTAAGATCGATACCTGAAATAAGACACCGATTAAGTGCTGCACAATATGCCGAAACAATTCGCGGAAATGATATACCAGACCTTTATTGGGTAACTTCATTAGGATTAAACGGAAAAAGAACTAATAAAGATTCAATAAATACAGACAAAACAACCCCCGAAAATTCAGACGTAAACAATATTGACATCAATTCCAATAAAAACACAACCGAAACAGACTCTACCGAAACAAACTCTACCGAAACAAATTCAACCGAAACAAACACTACCGAAACAAATTCAACCGAAACAGACCCTACAGAAACAGACATAACTGAAACAAATTCAACCGAAACAGACCCTACAGAAACAGATGCTACAGAAACAGATAACACAGACCAACCATTAGATATAACACCGGAATCTGATACATCAACATCTGAATTGCCCTTGCTGTCGGATAAACATTAAATTACGAATTGTTTATAATCCTGATACTCTTTCTTTTCAGGATAATACAAGAGCGTATTCAGCAACCTGTTTTCCAATAAGTAAACAGGCGGCAATTACCGAAAATTCAAGTGAGAGTAATTTAATTTAACTCAAACAAATTTTTTCGTAATATATCAGTGAAATTTTTCAAAGGTTTCAAATTCATTTTTAGCTAACTCTATTTTTCATCTTATTTTTCTTAACTAAACAACCTTAGTAACCAAAGAAACCGCCGCATACCAACCTTATTACTTTATTAACAAATCATTTTTCAATAATAAGGTAATAAGTTTTTGTGTTTTTGTGAGATTCTTTGCTGCTAAGTTTTTTAGTGTTTTTTATTGAATAGTTTTGTTCAGAAAAATAAGCTTGAAAATAATGTTAGTTGTAAAATTCATAACACCAAAAAAGTTGAAAAACAAATATTCCACTGATATAGTGCATATATTACAAAAAATTCAATTCAACTTAACAATGATAATCAATAATGATAATCAATAATCAGCTCTAACATATTTTCGACAATTGCGGGTACTTGTGTCTTTTATTCGTGACATGGTAAAATACCCGCTAAAATTTTCACTCAATACGGCAACTTGAATCCACACTTATATTATCGAAATTCATAGGACGATGCGTGTATATGCCGGCCTCATTCGTTAAACAAAATTCATATACTGGAAATATACTTTTCATACTTTAAAATTCAGTTTCATTTTTCGTAACAAAAAATGTAACAAACAAAAAATTTTGTAGAGACTCAAAACATTGTGTCTCTACTTTTTATTTTTTGTAACAAAAATGAAAATTTAAGTGTGAAAAGTATAATACCGCACTTACATCATTAGAAACAACCATGCGTAAAGAGTAATTGATAACAAATTTCAGGAAAAAATTTGATAGTAAAAATTCAGTTGATTACTGTCAGTTGTTTCCATAACTTTTATTGGAGGTTTTTTATGACGAAAATTACAAGACGCCGCTTTTTGGAAGATTCACTTTGTGCGTCGTTTGCGGCAAGTGCAGCTGCAACGGCATTTACCGGTGTTGCAACCCAAAGCGTCTCGGCACAAAATGCGGTTAGCCCCAACGAACAATTGGGTATCGCTATTATCGGAGCCGGCGGACGCAGCAACGATCATATCAACTTTTTCACAAAAGATAAACGGACAAAAATCCTGTTCGTTTGTGATCCCGATGCCGCACAAGCCGAAAAAAAATGTGCGCAAATCGAAAAAAATACCGGCTACAAACCACAAGCTATAAGCGATTTCCGAAAAATTTTAGAGAATAAATCCGTTGACGCTGTAACTTGCGCTTCAACCAATCACTGGCATACATTGACTGCTATTTGGGCATTGCAGGCGGGTAAACATTGTTACATCGAAAAACCGCTCACCTATAATATTCACGAAGGTAAAGCGATTGTCGCCGCTGCCAAAAAATATGGTTTGGTCGTTCAAACCGGTACGCAAGGCCGCTCATACGCCAATGTAATTAATGCTGTCAGATTTATTCGTGAAGGCGGAATCGGTGACGTAAAATTTGCTCGCGGACTCTGCTACAAACGCCGTAAGGCAATCGGACAACTCGGCGAATACAAAGTTCCCGACGGAATCGATTATGATCTCTGGAGCGGTCCCGCACAAATTAAACCGGTAACGCGTCCGCGTTTTCATTACGATTGGCATTGGCAACGCTATTACGGTAACGGCGATCTCGGTAACCAAGGTCCCCATCAAACCGATATCGCCCGTTGGTTTCTCGATGTAAATCAGTTCCCGCAATCAGTGATCTCCTACGGCGGACGACTCGGTTATGATGTCGAAAAAGGTGCCGATTATGTTGACGCCGGTGATACCGCCAATACAGAAGTTTCTATTTATGATTACGGCGATAAGTGTTTGGTTTTCGAAACTCGCGGTCTGGAAACTTCAAATATGAATATTCCAGTCGGTAAAAATTTCGGTACACAGGTTGGAGTAATTGCTTACGGTACAAAGGGTTATGTTATTCAAGGTTCTGCCGGAGGTCAATCTTATTCCGTTTCATACGCTTATGATCTCGAAGGAAAACAACTTCGCGAATTTACCGGCAACGGCGATCATTACGGTAATTTTGTGAAAGCAGTATTGGAACAGAATCCGTCGTTGGTCAATTCCGATGCCCGCGGCGGCGCACTTTCGGCGGCAGTTAGTCATCTTGGTAATATGTCATATTATCTTGGTGAAAAAAATAAGATTTCGACGGATGATCTCAAAGAAGCTCTCAAGTCTGTTAAATCGCTCGACGATAACGAAGCAACTCTTGCAAGAACTGTACAACATTTGGAAAAAGTCGGAGTTGATCTCAAGAAAACGCCGCTTTCACTGGGACCATTACTCAAAATTGATGTTGAGAATGAAGTCTTTATCGACAACGCTGAAGCAAACGCTCTGACTACTCGTGATTATCGTGCGCCTTATATCGTGCCGAAACCAGAGGCTGTTTGATGTCGTTACAAATAGTAGTTACCAATAGTTGAAAACAATAAACCGTGAATGGTTCACATTTGTAATCATTCACGGTTTTACATCAACACAAAGAACGATTGGAAAAAAATATTGAGGATATTGTTTCAATCTGAATTTACATTTATCAATAATAACAAATAAAAAGCAACATGAAAATTAAAAGTATTTATGTCAATAATTTTAAGTCGCTGGTTGATTTTAAAATTGACCTTGCGGATTTCAATTGTCTTATCGGACTAAA
>JAITKS010000014.1 GCA_031278315.1 Planctomycetaceae bacterium
AGTAGCCGTAAAAAGAATCCCCAAAGACGACGAACAATAATAAAACGCAATTATCTAAATTTTCTATCATCGGAATTTCCGATGATAGATTTCTTAATTAACCACAGAGACCACAAAGAACACAGAGGGAAAATATTTTGTAATATTTCTGTAGAATTTTTGTAATATATCAGTGGAATAATTTATTTTTTTGGGGAAAGCGGTCGTCTTGACCTCATCTTTAGTTTTGTTTTTTTGACAAGATTACAAGATTACAGGATTGACAGGATTTTTAAATGATATTTCTCTGTGTTCTCTGTGGTTAATAAAAAAATAAGGTTTTGTCTTTGGGGCGATCTTTTGTTACTAAGGTTGGTTTTAAAATTCTTTACACAAAAAAATTTGAAAAACAAAAATTCTACTGATATATTACAAAAATTCATGTTGACATGGATCTATCAAATTATTAAACTCCGTAATTTCATACAGGACTTAATAAGAATTTACACCATTGAAATAAAATCAAATAATTTTTGTAACGTTATTTCCTGCATCGGTAATTTGCTCTCATGTTTACTTATCATAAAACCTACTCATCGACTTTCACTTGTCGAATTTATAGGCAGCGTACAAGTCGTAATATAACGTATCATAATATATTTACATAACAGCAAACAGAAATCAATTTATGAAAAAACAAATTACTAATATCAATAAAAATTTAGGCTTAACAGCATGGATTTTATTGATTTTAATCGCATTGATATTTATTTTTCACCGACAGTTTTTGTTATTCATCGACGGATTCTTTGCTGAACCTGTTTCGGACAAAATCCAATCCGCTTTCAATTTGCTAACCTTAAAACCAATTTCAAATAACCCGAAAACTATAAAACAAAATTATCAAAAAAATATCGAAGAAATTACACCGCATAACGAAATCGACCTAATCACAACATGGATAGAATCACCCGTTTATGAAAACAATAATAATTTACAAGATTTTATAACAACTCATACTCCGCAAGCCGCCGTCGATACTCCCGAATCAACATACGCTTTTTTATATCATCCTGATCTCTCACACAATCACATTGATCAATCACCAAACTCTACAGCCAATTCACATCAAAATATTGTTACAGACACAATTAATAAAGAAATTGATAAAGAACTATACAACTACGATTACACAATACCACAAGGAAAATCTCTCGATATTAATGAAATTCCGTCTATAACAAAAACCAATAATAACCTACAAAATGATATTCAAAATGAAATAAATTCTACTACGAAAAATATAAGCCGCATTTCTGACCGCAATAAACTCGATACAATTGCTCCAATGATTAACCTTACAGGCGGAATTTTTCGCATGGGTAATAATACATCAAAAGAATACGATCAACGGCCGCAACATCGAGTTCGATTGAGTCCGTTCAAACTCGACAGATACGAAGTTACTAATCGTCAGTTTGAAATTTTTGTCCGCGAAACGAAATATCGTACGACCGCAGAAATCAACGGCTGGAGCTATGTTTATAACTTCGACCTTAAAAGATGGATTCGCGTTGTAGGTGCTTGCTGGTGGAATCCTAACGGCACAACCCCTGACAATGATCCATTATCAGAAGCGAATAATTTATCGTCCGCTGTTTTATCAGAACCCAAAAATAAATCTCCAATAGAATCGATTCACGATTATCCGGTTGTTCATGTAAGTTGGAATGACGCATGGGCATTTTGCGTTTGGGCAGGTAAACGTTTGCCAACAGAAGCAGAATGGGAATTTGCCGCACGAAACGGCTTACTCGACGTTGCATATCCATGGGGAGATACAAAAAAAATAAAAGGTAAATATCAAGCTAATTACTGGCAAGGATGGTTTCCACATGATAATTCTTGCGCTGACGGTTATCAAATGTTGTCGCCTGTAGGTTCTTTTCCAGCAACAAGATACGGATTGTACGATGTCGCAGGCAACGCTTGGGAATGGTGCGGCGATAAATATTCGGCAGATTATTATCGTCATTCGCCTTTCGATAATCCGCTTGGTGCTGATTCAATCAATGCCGAATTTGTAAATTTACCAATATATCATATAAAGAAATCGAAAAATCGTTACGTTAACGAAGAACTTATCGATGTCAAAGAAGTATTATTACGAGTCATTCGCGGCGGTTCTTTTTTAAGCGCAGAAAATACAGACGCCGGTTATCAAGTTACAGCAAGAGGAAGTCAACCGCAAACATTGTCGTTTCAAGATGTAGGTTTTCGTTGCGCTGAAAATATTTCAGCCGATAATACGGAAAAATATTAAATCCTTAATTTATAATTTATAATACAATGCGGCTACTAATTGTAATTTTTTTATTTTATGTAACACTGCCCCAAACAATGCTTTGGGGAGCGAATCCTATCGCTGCATCAATTATTGTACAAAAAACGGAAGTTCGCAGCGGTCCTGATTTGTCATTTTATCCGACTTCAATATTGAAATTCGGTGATGAAGTTGAAATATATTTTGAAACGAATAATTGGTGTGCAATTCGTCCGCCGTTAGGAAGTTTTTCGTGGGTTAGTGCTGAACATGTTTTGCTCGATTCGAATAATATAGGTATCGTAAAAACAACAGGTCTGGCGTCACGGATCGGCAGCGAAATAATTGATTCATGCGATACCGTTCAAGTTACTCTTAATCGCGGCGAAAAAATTTCTGTTATCGATAAAATGGAAACACCTGAAAATATCATGTGTCCGCTTTGGTTTAGAATATTACCGCCAAGCGGCGAATTTCGATGGATTGAAAGATCAGCAATCGACCTGAATTTTCGTAACAAAAATTTATCTACACAAAAACAAACCCCTGTTAAAACCGCCGAATATTTGACACAACCGTCGAAATTACAAGAATATAAATTGGTCGTTCACGATGAACCTAAAACAGAAACGAATACATCAACCTCGACATCGACATCAACCTTATCATCGGCGTCACCGAATAATGCTCCGCCTTTACTCTTGCCGCAATCCGATTCTGATATTAATTATCGTAACAAAAATAATGACATCAACGATAATAAAAAAAATCCAATCAACACAATCAACACAACAGACCTTACCGCTAATAATACAACAAAGAATGTTGTGAATAATCCGACAAATTCACCAGCAATTTCTGTAACGAAAAAGACATCCAATTTGCGATTCGATAACGATATTGATCATGCCGAATCCGCATATCACGCCGATTCAGCAACAAAAATTGCATCGGCAGTTAATATGCCCGAACAACGTTACGGCATCAACAAAACTAATAGAGCTAATTTAAACTTTCAACGAGTTTTCGACGAATTGCAATCTGAAACAGTCGCAGCATTGACAGGCCGAACCGATGACTGGGTTTTCGTAACGTTAATTGAGGAAGCAAATCGTTTGTATAATTCGGCAAAAACAGACGCTGAAATGGAAAAAGTTTATCACATCATTGAATCACTTAAACGAGGACGCTCTGTACGACAAGATATTGCATCTAAACGTCAACTCAAAACAATCGGCAATTACAATCAAAATCAAAATCAATACACAAACACAAATACTGATACCGAAAAGACAGTTCCAATTGCACATTTAACTACATCACCTATAACAACAGCAGGAACTTCACATGCTGTAATTTCAACAGATAAAACAGAATCAGAATTAAATCAAAATAAAACAATTACAACTTTAAGCAAAGTTGAAAATCAATTTGACATAAACGGTAAGTTAGGAATGTTTGATCCGTTACCGTTTAAGCATCCGCCTTTCGCCGTTGTTGATGATAGCGGCGTGATAACTTGTCTTCTTACACCATCGACCGATATAGATTTACGGCATTATGTCGGTAAACATGTCGGTATTAATGGTATTCGCGGAATTTACAGAAAGTCAGGTCAACCGGATTCGCAACATATCTTTGTTAAAACAATCTCAATAATCGAAAAACAAAAATAAGCCGCCGCAGAATAATATATTTTGGTCAATTGCGTCAATTGACTTTGTCCGAATAACTTTGTCCGAATAATTAATGAAAATCAATTTTGTAACAATCAATGAAATTTTATTTTGGTTTGATATATTTTTTTGTAATTGAAATTAATTTTCGATAATTTCGTATTTATCTTTTCCGATAAAAAGCAGCAACGCCGATTTTAAATTCGGTCGGTCTTTCAAGCGATGCGACGTTATGTATTGATTTAATTGTTCTAAACCTTCTTTGCGTTTTTGGGCGATTTCGGTTTTTTTAGAATTCGCTTTGCAATATTTTAATTCCCACACCCATTCATATTTTACTTGCGGGAATCGCGGATTACTTTGCAAAAAAATATCAGCTCGGCCGGGCACTGTTTCGTACTCACTCATCGGAATATAAATGTTATTCAGAAGTAAATAAGCAAGTAATAAAATCTTGATATATTTCTCATCAAAACATTGAAGATCATAATCTGATAATTTGCTAAACGCATTTTTAGAAATGTAATCAATAAAATCGTGAATGTTACCGTCGGATGCAATTTTGTTGATTGATTTTTCTAACCAATCTGTATTCATTTTGATAAGTTGAGAATTATCCTCAATAAGCAATCGGACTTGTTCCCAATAGACGCATTGAATTGAATAATTCGGAATAACTAACCGTAACCGGTTCCATTCCGGTTCTTTGATTGTAAGCAATCCCATGTAAAACAACAGCGAAATAAAATAACTCTCTTTATTTAAGTTATCAATTGAGAATTTTTCCAATATCTCTGCAACGATGTTTCCGTCTTTGATTATTTGAATCAACGTATTACGATTACTTTCATTTTTAATAAGACTCTTTATACGTTCCGGATCAACACTCACATTCGGCTCAATAAGATTTTTTGGGCTTTTACCCGTTTTTAGAAACCAGTCGAAAAAGTAGAGGATCATCGACGAGTTATAAATCTTCTCATTGGCGTCTTCGTTGAA
>JAITKS010000015.1 GCA_031278315.1 Planctomycetaceae bacterium
CTAAAATTGATGACATCGATACACTTGTACTCACTGCCCTGACAGCACCATCACCTAACAGAAAATTACAAACGCCCGTGTGATAACTTCCAAATCCATAACCTGTAATCGGTGATTCACTATTACTGTTACCTGTGTAATCATTCGGTCCGCGTGCCAAACGATAAGCCGGATGAACAGGACGAACATAACCGCGTGAACCTTGATGACTCGTTAATGCAGAACAATCAGCTTGTGTCCACCAATCCGCACTTTTGCAAACATTCAAACGGTTTTTAGGAATATGTGAGTCGCCAAAAATAATTTGATTACTTGTTCCATCTGTCCAATAAGAGATATTATCTCGCGGAGTATTCCTATCTATACTGCCGCCGTGAACACTGACACGAAATGGACCATAATTGTCTGTATAACGAGAAGCAAGATGTGACTCATGATGCTCATGCCAACCTACTGCAGGTGTAGTACTATTAATAGCATTTGCCCAAAGAATTGTTGCGGCATAATCTGTTACCGGTCCCACACCTACATTACTGGAGGTTCCATCAACATCTGTAGAAAGTTGAATACCGCTACGACGTGATGGGCATTTCCAAATCGAAATAGAACCGAGCTGATTTTTTTGGTCTTGCGTCAAACTTTCCCACCAATTTCTATGACGTGTTTCTTCTGAAGAACCGCTAGCAAAATTGCCAGCTGAATCATGCTGAAGAGCTTTGTCTTGTCCATATTTCATGATGAAATCATACTGAGCATTTTGTTCGTAATACGGCATCAACAAGACCATGATACTTGGTCTGCCGCGATGTATAATAAGCGGCGGAAGTGCCTCGTTATTGGCACTAATAAAGTTGTGAACACCAAGTCCAAATTGCTTAAGGTGATTTGAACATTGCGCTCGCCTTGCAGCTTCACGTGCAGCTTGAACAGCAGGCAAAAGCAGCGCAATCAAAACACCTATAATCGCAATCACCACAAGAAGTTCAACAAGCGTGAAACCAAGTAAACCAAGTAAAGGTTTGGGAGAGTTCCCATAAGAGTTATCGTAACAATAATCCCAACTGAAACTTTTACGTAAATACCCCCCCCCCCCCCTGCTTGCCTAAATTAACACCTATTTTAACATTTGATACGATATCAATATTAGTGTTAATTTCGGTGTTTGAAAAATTTGACATTAAATTTGTCTTTTTCATCTTTTCTTTTCCTTTCAATTAAAAGTTGTAATAAACGTTACATTAATTATCGGCACTGCGTTTTTTTCGAATGTCATCAAATGTCAAAAAGAAAAAAATAAGCAGCCCGATAAACGACTATTTAATCGCAACGAAAATTTAACTTCCGCAAAGCGTTTTTGCAGAATACAAAATTAAATTTGTTGCGATCAAATTCAACATTGATAAGTGTTACATAAATTAGCAAAATTCAAAAATAAATAATTTCAAATTCATTAGTTTCAATCAAGCGGGCGATAAGTATAAATAAAATCGTCATAAAAGACAATACATGTCCAAATAAATTTTTTAATTTTTTGAGAAAATATCTCAAGGTCTAGTTACTAATACTACTGTAATAGCAAATTTATTGAATTTAGCGGGTATTTTGAAAAACAAAAATTCCACTGATATATTACCAATAAATTAATTTATGCGAATGGGTCGTATATTACTTCAGGAATTTCGGTTGATATAGGTTTATTGATGTCTGCTGTTTGTTGATTTATTTGAGGTTCATTGTCGTGTTGAACCAGTAATGTCATACAGTCGATACCGACAACAACAACCGGTAAATTTGGTTCAAGTGCGGTATCGCTGATTGCATTGTATTTATGACCATCAATTTCAATTTGACCAGAGAATATCATTTTGCTGCGTGTAATTCCGTGTTTCCCAATTAATTGTTTCAGCGCGAGTAATTGTGAATTTGGACGTAAAGCAGGGTCTTCTTCAGGATAGAGCAGAACACGGCGTCCAATAATTGTGTAAGGCCAAACTATAACAACTAACCAGATTAGACAAGGAACAAGTATAACAATTGAGATCATATAAACCGCACCGAAAAGAGTGTTTTGTATAAAAGCAAAAACTATACTAGAAATAAGAGCAACTAATGTCAAAAATGTCAACACGCCGCCTGAAGGAATAAAAACTTCCATTAGTCCTAAAAAAAGTCCAATTCCAAGACAAGTAAAAGTCCAAAAATAATATGATGTCATAATGATAATAGTTGTTGTTTATATACTATTCATACTTGAAAATTCTGTATTTATTTTAATGCCAAATCCGCCCTGAAAGGACAGCAATAGTAATAGTATATTGGAGCAATATGGTTAATTGTCTGAACTATGAATTTTTTGATTTGTATGATTGAAATGATTTTTTAAAAACACGAAAATCATATACAATTCCTTTTCGTGCTTTTCGTGTGTTTCATGTTTAAAAAATAAATGCGAACTAATCACTAATATTGAGACAATATCCGATCGCCCTTTCAGGGCTTCGGTTTGGCGGGGACTTTTACCCGCCCCGCTGTGGCGGGTTATAATCCTGTTGCCCTTTCAGGGCGATTCTAGTTTTATACGTGAACGGTCCCCTTTTTCGTTACAAAAAATAAAACCGAATTTTAAAGGACAATGAGTATATATCAGCGGAATATTTGTTTTATTAACCACAGCGAACACAGAGAGATTGTAATTTTCAATTTAAGTGAATTACTAAAAAATATTTTAGCCGGCGGGAACGCAGTCGTCCCGCCTGCATCTTTTTTGTACAAAAAAACGCCTAAAGATGCGGTCGAGACGACCGCGTTCCTGAGAACAATAATTATTCCACTGATATATTACACGATCAGATTGATTGATTGATAGTCATATTGCAGAGTAGCAAAATGTAGGTTATTCTTGTAATCTTAATTTACTCGCACTTGAAAAAAATTGTTTTCGTTTTTAAACTGTTTGCATTTTCAACTACACTTACTTTAATATTCGGCTCGTTTGCCTGATTACCTGATTACCTATCGTCAACAGACTTTTTAATGAATAACACTTTTATTGCCGAATAACATAGTACGATACGTATAGACTGCTAGACTGCTTTCAATTTAAATTTCGAAATTACATTCGCCTGTTTAACTGTCGTAAAAAAAGTTTAATGAATACGTTCTTTAGTTTTTTCAAATTTTTCAATTTATATTATGAGCTGTATTCAATTTATCATTTCACTTAACTACGGCTGAACCGCCGTTTACTCCTATTACTACAATGCAACAATCAGACGAAAAAGCAACTATTATTATCGGCGATCAACAAATAGAAGTCCCCGTACTAATTGGTACGGAAGGACATAAATCGCTTGATATTTCACGATTGTATGAAGATTACGGTATAACGACATTTGATCCGTCACTTGGCAATACAAGTATGTGTCATAGTACAATCACGTATATTGACGGCGATAAAGGAATACTCCGTTATCGCGGAATACCAATAGAACAATTTGATCGTCCGAAACCGAATTTTGTGGAAGCTGCATGGCTTTTAATATTCGGTTATTTACCAACTCGTCAAGAGCTAAATGAATTTCGCGAATTGCTCACCGCCAACGAAATGTTACACGAAGAGTTACGCGATCAATTCAATAATGTCCCTCCGAAATCACCGCCGATGGCAACATTGTCGGCGATGCTTAGTCAACTCGCTTGTTATTACGAAAAATTTCTACCTTTAGGCGACGACGACCTGTTTATTGAAGCAGCCGGCCGTTTAATTAGCAAAGCGCGTACAATTGCTGCATACTCTTATCGGCGATCAAAAGGTTTGCCGTATATTTATCCCGATCCCGCATTGAGATATTGTGCAAATTTCCTGCACATGATGTTTTCAATTCCATATCAACAATACATAATCGGTGAAGAAATCGAAGACGCAATGAACTTGGTATTAATTCTACACGCAGACCACGAACAAAATTGCAGTACATCAGCCGTGAGAGTTGTCGGTTCAGCAAAAGCAAATTTATTCGCATCGTGTTCCGCCGGTGTAAGCGCACTTTGGGGACCTCTACACGGAGGAGCAAATGTTGAAGTTATGAAAATGTTAGAAGCTATAAAAAACGGCGGAATGAACCCAAAAGATTGCATCGAAGCCGCAAAAGATAAAGATAATCCAACTAAACTTTACGGGTTCGGACATCGTGTTTACAAAAATTACGACCCGCGTGCAAAAATTTTACGCGCAGCCGCCGACCGTGTATTCGCAAGACAAAAAATAAACGACCCGCTGCTGGATATCGCAAGACAATTAGAAGAATACGCATTAAACGATTCATATTTCATTGACCGAAAACTATATCCAAACGTCGATTTCTATAGCGGAATATTACTACGCGCAATAGGTATCCCGACTAATATGTTCACCGTAATTTTTGCTATGGGAAGATTACCCGGATGGATCGCACAATGGAAAGAACAACACGATAACCCAACACAAAAAATCATTCGGCCAAGACAACTTTATGTCGGAAAAAAACTAAACGACTACGTCCCTATCGCAGAAAGATAATACACGGAAACTAAAATTAAAAAAATTAAAAAACAGTTTTTTCAAATTGTCTTTTAAATTCAATATTCAAAACGTAAACTGATTTAAAAGTCTATTATCAATATTGCGAAACTAATTATTAAAGATGACACCGTAAAATTTACTTTACTCATAAACAAAAATTACGAAAGGAACTCATAATGTCAAATAACAGAAAGTTACCGATAGGCATACAAGATTTTGAAAAATTACGTTTACGAGAATATGTGTATGTTGATAAAACATCGTATATCTATCAACTTGCTAATATAGATTCGCCTTATTTTCTTAGTCGTCCTCGTCGTTTTGGCAAGAGTCTTTTTCTTTCTACTCTTAAAGCGTATTTTCTTGGCAAGAAGGAACTTTTTAACGGATTAGCAATTGCCGATTTAGAAA